>JAISQV010000210.1 GCA_031273985.1 Spirochaetaceae bacterium
TTGCTGCTGAAGCCGCAAGCGGCTTCAGCTTGGGAGTTTGCTTCACCGCCTATGGCGGTTCCGCAAACTCCAGCGAGGAATCACGGGGCGTTGCGGGGTGCCCCCGCATTGGGGGTAGCCGGAGACCCCGGACCCGCGAAGCGGGGAGGAGGCTCCGGCGCAGGGGGCTCGGCCCCCTCTTAATAATGAGAAAATCCTTAAATTTCATGGCAAAATTGTGTATCTTCGTGTATAATAAAACAGACCTTGCTGCACCGCCGGGCTTAAGGAGCATATGTGGTACGACGTGATTTCCCCAAGATTCACTTCTATGATCAGGACTTTGTGGATATTTACGATAAGACTTGGGCATGGATTCAGGACTGCTGGAACACGGGGAGTGAGAAGAGCGTCATTGAGGGCCGGTTTTTTTCCTATCCGGGGAGCCCGGTCCTGCATCAGGCGGATGCGGTTTTTTCGTCCTTTTTTCTGGTCTACTCGAACCGGATCTACCAGGCCCACCCGACGCTGGATATTTTTTATGAGCGCCAGGAGCCCGACGGGGCGATACGTTCGGCCTACGATATAGAGACGGGGCGCCCCGTGACGGGGCCGGAGAATCCGGAGGGGCTCGCGCTGCCCCTTTTTTCCTGGGCGGAGTATAATCTTTACCACAAGACGGCGAACAAGAAGCGGGTGAAGGATGTCATCCCCATTCTGCAGAAGTATATTAACTGGATAGACGCTTCTTTTAAGCAGCCCAACGGGCTTTACCGGGTTCCGCTTTCCGCCACGGGGATGGTGAGTCCCGCGCGGGAGGCGGCGGCCTATCCGGTGGATTTTAATGCGGTGATGGCCGTGAATGTGCTGTACCTTTCAGCCCTGGCGGATATTCTGAACGATAAGGAGGCAAGTTTTCAGTACAAGAAACAGTATTTCTCCCTTAAAACAAGAATCAATGATTTTATGTGGGACAACGAAGACGGTTTTTACTACGATATTGACGAGCATGAACAGAAGATTAAGGTGAAGACCCTGGCGGGATACTGGGTGCTGCTGGCGGAGATTCCCAATGACGACAAGGCGGAGCGGCTCATTCAGAAGCTCCAGGACCCCGCGCTGTTCGGCTCCCCCCATCCCTTTCCTTCCATGGCGGTGAACGAGCCGGCCTTCTGTGAGGAGGGCAGCGGCTTTCAGGGTTCCGTCTATCCCCATCTTACGTTCATGGTGATAAAGGGGCTGGAGCGCTACCAGCGCTGGGATTTTGCCCGGGAGTGCGCCACGAGGCACCTCTACTTTGTGCTGGATTCGATGAGCCCCGACGGGAACCACCACAAGGGCAACCTCTGGGAGGCTTACCTGCCCCTGCGGGAGGGCCCCGCCCAGTGGCCGGATCATCCGGGCTACCCCCGGCCCCAGTACCTTACCTACGACGCCCTTTCCACGATCAGCCTTACGATAGAAAATGTGGTGGGCCTCTTTATATCCCTGCCCCGGAAGACTGTGGACTGGATCATTCCCAATCTTGAAATAATGGGGATAGAGAATCTGTCGCTTAAAAAGAATATGATCACGATTCTTTCCAACCGGAGCGGCAGGGGCTGGGAGATACACATGGAAAGTGAAAAGCTTTATTATTTTACGATTAATATTTTGGGAAAAAAGAAGAAGACCCTGCCGATCCCTTCGGGAAAGTGTTCCATGTTGATAGATAAACTGTAAGAAACCATGAGCAGCGAGAATCCCTCCGGGCCGGGGCCCGTGGCCATTCTGGAGATAGGCTCCACCGGGATACGGCTTCTTATCGCCGAAATAAGCGCCGGGCGGAAGTGGAAGGTGCTGGATCAGGCGGGGCGGCCCGTGGCCCTGGGAAAGGATGTGTTTACCTCCGGGGAGGTCTCCCGGGAATCGCTTCTGGAATGCCTTCTGGTGCTCCGCAACTACCAGGAGCTCATAGCCACCTGGGGCATCAGGGAAGAGAATGTGCGGGTCATTGCCACGAGCGCCGTCCGGGCCGCCCGTAACCGGGACATATTTGTGGACCGCGTGCGGCACGAGACGGGGTTCCTCCTGAATATTGTGGAGGGGCTTGAGGAGAACCGCCTCATGTACCTGGCGGTGCGTTATGCCCTTAAAAACGATCTTCCCCTGTTCCGCCGGGGAAACGCCATGATCATAGACGTGGGCGGCGGCTCTACGGAGATCATGCTGCTCCGCCGGGGCAAGATGGTGTCCGCCCACAGTCTCAGGCTGGGGACCATACGCATAGGCCAGCAGTTCCGGCTTACCGCCGACGCTCTCAAGTCCAGGGCGCGTTACCTCAAGGACAGTGTGCGGAACACTGTGGAATTTCTCAGCGCGGAGATGGACCTTTCCAGGGTGAGCGTCGTGGTCATTGCCGGGTCCGATGCGCGCTTTCTTGCCGCCCGGCGGGGGAAGGAGCTCAACCGCGACTGCTGGACCCTGGAGCGGGAAGATTATCTGCGCTTTGTGGAGGAGATCCGGGACTACAGTCCCGAGGACTGTGTGCGGAATTTGCAGATTCCCTACGCGGACGCCGACGGTTTTGTTCCGGGGAATCTTGTGTACCGCTTCTTTCTGGAACGGACCAGCGCCTCCTCCGTGGCGGTGCCGAATCTGTCTATCCGGGAGGGGCTGATCATCGATATGGCCCAGGGGGTTGACCCGGAGCTGGAGGAAGATTTTTTTTCCCAGATCATAGCCTCCGCGGTGAACCTGGGGCGGAAGTACCGCTTTGACGAGGCCCACAATCTCCACGTAGCAATGCTGTGCATGGCCCTCTTCGACGCGCTGGCAAAGGAGCACGGCATGAACCGCCGGGAGCGGATGATGCTGGAGGCCGCCGCCTCGATTCACGACATCGGTTCCTTTATCAAGGGATCGGGGCACCACCGGCACGGTCAGTACATCGTGGTCAATTCCGAGATCTTCGGCCTGCACCGGGAAGAGCTGGAGATCATAGGCAATGTGATCCGCTACCACCGGGGCAGCCCGCCTTCGGAGTCGGACATAAACTACATAGCCCTGGACAGGGAAGACAGGATTCTGGTGCTCAAGATGGCGTCCCTCCTGCGCCTGGCCGACGCGCTTGACCGGGGCCACACCCAGCACATACAGAGTATCCGGGTGGAGCGCCGGAACAAGACGATCCTGATTCACACCGAGGGGAATCTGGACCTCAGCTCCGAGCGCCTGGGGCTTGCGGAAAAGGCGGATGTGTTTCAAGATGTTTTCGGCTATACGGTAATATTGGTATAGGCGGCCTGACGCACCATGAACAGTACAAATAATCGTTTCATCAACCGGGACCTTTCCTGGCTTGATTTCAATGCGCGGGTGCTGGAGCAGGGCCTGGCGCGGGATATGCCCCCGCTGGAACGCTTCCGGTTTATGGCCATTGTCTCCTCCAATCTGGGCGAATTCTACCGGGTCCGTGTCGCGGCGATGAAGCGGGCCCTGCGCTCCGGCTTGGCCGCCTCGGCGGACCCTGCGGGGCTCAGTCCCGGCGCCCAGATACAGGAGACCGCCGAAAGGGCCCGCTCCCTCCTGCGGGACCTCTACGGCTGCCTGACGGAGGAAATATTCCCCGCCCTGGCAGCGGGGGGGCTTGAGCTGGTCCGCCCGGAGCAGTGTTCCCCCGCGGAAACGGATTTTCTGGACGCATACTTCCGGCGGGATATTTTCCCCGTGCTCACCCCCCTGCGCTTTGACGAGGATTCCGGGGACGGGGAGGAAGGGGTCCTGCAGGCGGTGGACAACCTTTCCATTCATGCGGCCTTCCTCCTGGCCCCCCGGACGGAGGGCCCCGGCGGGCCGGGCCCCGATGGGCCTGGGGGCGCTGAAGCGGGGGCTTCCGGCGGGCCGGGCTCCGGCGCGGAGGAGGGCGGGCACGTCGCCATCGTGAGGATTCCCGCCGGCCTCTCCCGCGTGATCAGGCTGCCCGGCGAAAGGCCCGAACGGGCTGAACGGCCTGAGCGGGCCGAAAGGCTCCCGGAACAGGGGGGCCCCGCGATCCGCTGGGCGCTGCTGGACGATCTGATCCTTTGCCGGGGGGCGCTGCTCTTTTCCGGCTACACTGTCCGGGAAAGCCTCCTCTTCATGGTGAACCGGGACGCGGATTTTTCGGTGGACGAGGAGCGGGACGAGGATTTTGTGGAGGCCATGGAGGAGGTCCTGCTCCGCCGGGACAGGTCCCGGGTCGTGCGCCTGGTCTATGCGGGGGAGAGCCCGCGGCTCACGGCGGAGCTGGCCCGGCGCTTCGCCCTGGAGGAGCATGAGGTGTTCCGGGCGGAGGGCCCCCTGGACCTGCCCGGCCTCCTCAGCCTGACCCAGACGCCGGGCTTCGATCACCTGCGCCTCAAACCCTGGCCCGTCTACGCCCAGCCGGACTTTTCCGGGGAAGAGCCGCTGTGGGACCGGATAAAACTGGAGGATGCGCTGCTGCACCTGCCCTACCAGTCTTTCGATCCGGTGCTGCGCTTCTTCGAGGAGGCGGCCCGGGACCCCCAGGTGATCGCCATAAAAACGGCGCTCTACCGCACCTCCGGGGATTCGCCCATCATCAGCGCCCTGGAGGCGGCGGCCCTCAGCGGGAAGCACGTTACCGCCCTGGTGGAACTCAAGGCCCGCTTCGACGAGGCCCGCAACATAGCCTGGGCGAATAAGCTCGAAGACGCGGGGGTCATCGTGGTCTACGGCCTCGCGCGGCTCAAGGTCCACGCCAAGATCAGCCTGGTCGTGCGGCGGGAGGAGGACGGCATACGGCGCTACGTCCACCTTTCCACGGGCAACTACAACGACAAGACGGCCCTCTGCTACGAAGACATAGGCCTCTTCACCGCCCATGAAGACATAGCCTCCGACGCAAGCCTGCTCTTCAACATGATCACCGGCTACTCCTCCCTCAGCGAGACCCGGCGCCTCGTCATCGCCCCCACGGCCCTGAAGCGGCGGCTCCTGGAACTGATCCAGCGGGAAGCGGAGCGTTCCACCAGGGAAACGCCGGGGCGCATCATGGCGAAAATGAATTCCCTGGCCGACAGCGATGTCATCGAAGCCCTGTACCGGGCGTCCAGCGCGGGGGTGCGCATCTCCCTCAACGTGCGGGGCATCTGTATGCTCGTTCCGGGCGCGCCGGGCCTCTCGGAAAACATAGAAGTGGTGAGCATCGTGGACCGCTACCTGGAACACGCGCGCATATTCCTCTTCGCCAACGCCGGCGCGGAGGAAGTGTACCTGTCCAGCGCCGACTGGATGCCCCGGAACCTGGAGCGGCGCGTAGAATTGATGTTCCCTGTGGCCCGCAAGGAGCTGCGGGACGAGGTGCGGGGCATCCTGGAAGCCTGCTTTCGGGACAACCGCCACTCCTGGAGGCTCGACTCAAAGGGCGTCTGGTCGCGCCGGCGCCCCGAAGGCGGGGAGGACCCCTTCTCCGCGCAGGAATACTTTCTCGCCCAGGCAGCGGAGGCTGCGGAAAGCCGCCTTCAGGCGGCGCGGCAGGAATTTGTCGTCCGCCGCCAGTGGAAGGGAGGGGGGGATAAGTAATAGGTGAAGAGCGGGGGGAATTAAGAGGGGGCCGAGCCCCCTACGCCGGAGCCTCCTCCCCGCTTCGCGGGTCCGGGGTCTCCGGCTACCCCCGTGCGGGGACACCCCGCAACGCCCCGTGCTCTCTTCCGCGCTAAACTTGACCCACAAATCAAATCATGGTTACATATCTTCTAGGAAGAATTTAACCACAATGGGAACTTTTCCGTTATGGAACTTTTCCGTTATGGAACCGAGGAAAAGTAGAGGAAAAGTCGAAGACACAAAGGAAGAAAGATTACAGAACAAGAAAACCGTTGAAAGACGGTACGGAGGGTTCTTTAGCTTCTTCCTTTGTGCTCTTGGTGTCCTTCGTGGTTATAAATCTTTATTCGTATCTGCGGGTCAAGTTTGACCCCCCCGGCTCTCTCCCGCGCAAGGGATAGAAGCGGAAATCTTTTGTTGCCCTGTATGGGCAACAAAAATTGGAGCGGATAGCCCGGTCCCCGCCGCTTTGCGGCGGGGATGCGCCCGAATTTAAGACTGACCTACTAAATGGAGGATTCATGCAGGAACATGACGATGCCCTGAGCCCGCGGATGGCGGAGCTCTACCTGGAGCGCGTGGGCGTGGACGCGGCGGCGGCGGACAAGGACTTCCTGGACCGGCTGATCTTTGCCCACCAGTGCAGCGTGCCCTTTGAGAACATCGATGTGTATGACGGCGGCCTCGACATTCACCTGACGACAGAAAAACTGTTTGACAAGCTCGTGCTGCGGAGGCGGGGGGGCTACTGCTTTGAGCTGAACGGCCTGTTCAGGAGGCTCCTCGACGCGCTGGGTTTTGAGACCCGCTCCTGTCTGGCCCGGGTGCTGATGGGCAGGGACATTGTGCCGCCGCCGCTGCACCGGGTTACGCTGGCGGACCTGGGGGGGCGGCTCTACTTCTGCGACGTGGGCTTCGGCGGCCCCATGCCGGCGGCGGCCATCCCCCTGGGGCCGGGCATACACGCCGACGCCGAGGGGGGGCGCTTTTCCCTGGAGGAGGACCGCCGGGGCTGGTGGACCCTCTTTTCCCATTCCGGGGGGGAGCCATCGCCCCTCATCTCCCTTGAAACCGCTGACAGGCCGGAAGTCGATTTTCTGGCCCCGAGCTATTACTGTTCCCACGCGCCGGAATCCTACTTTGTCGGCAGCCGCATAGCCAATCTGAGGAGGCCCGGCGGCTCCGCTCAATTGAGCGGCACGCGCTTCAAACTGGTGCGGAAGGGCGCCCCCCCGGAGGAATCGACGGCGGAGACCCCGGAGTCCCTTGCCGCCCTGCTTCAGGACCATTTTGGTATCAATGTGCAGGGCGAAGGCATCGTGTTCCGGGATGCCCCGTGAAGCGGATCATCCTCAAGCAGGGCGAGGAGGGCCGCATAGTCCTGGGCCACCCCTGGGTCTACGACAACGAGATAGACCGGGTGCTGGCCGGCAACAAGACGGCGGAGCTTGAGCCGGGGGAACTGGCCGATGTGGAGAGTTCCCGCGCCCGCTACCTGGGCCGGGCCTTCGTCAATCCCGCCTCAAAGATCCGCGCCCGGATCTACAGCCCCTCCAAGGAGGGGCTGGACAAGGGCTTCTTCAAGCGCCGCCTGCGGGAGGCCCTCCTGCGCCGGGCCCAGGCTCCCGCCGGCGGCCCCGCCTGGGCCGCCGAATCCCGGCGGATCCTCTTCGGAGAGGCGGATTTTCTGCCGGGCCTGGTGGCGGACCGCTACGCGGGCTGGCCCCTGGAAGACGCCGAGGCCCTCCCCCTGCGGCCCCTCAGTTTCGCCGCGGTCCTGGAGGCCCTGGGCCCCCCCTCCTCCTGGCTGGTGCTCCAGTTTTTGGCCCTGGGGCTGGACCGCCGCCGGGAGGAGATTCTCGCGGCCCTGGAGGAGGTCCTCGCCGCGCCCCTTGGCCCAGAGCCCTGGGCCGGGCCCCTGGGCAAGCCGGCGGGAATCCTGGAAAGATCCGCCCCGGCCATGCGGGAACTGGAAGGCCTTCCCCCCGGAGAGGGCCTCCTTGCCGGGGAAGTTCCCGCCGGGGGCGTCCTGATCTTCGAGAACGGCCTCCCCTTTGCCCTCCGCCTGGGGGAGGGCCAGAAGACGGGGCACTTCCTCGATCAGCGGGAGAACCGCCTGCGGGCGGCGGCCTATGCGCGGGGGGCCGTGCTGGACGCCTTCTGCTACACCGGGGGCTTTGCCCTGCACGCCGCCGCCGCCGGGGAGCCGGGCCTCCGCGTTACCGCGGTGGATTCCTCCGGGGCGGCCCTGGAACTGCTCCGCAGAAACGCCGCCCTGGGCGGGGTCGCGGAGCGGATCACCCCCCTGGAGGCCGATGTGTTTGAGTACCTCCGGGCCGCCGAAAAGCGGCGGGAGCATTTTGACCTGATCATCCTGGACCCCCCGGCCTTTGCCAAGACCCGCTCCGCCCTGAGCGGCGCGATCCGGGGCTACCGGGAGATCAACATGGCCGCGCTGAGGCTGCTCCGGCCCGGCGGCGTGCTGGTAACCTGCTCGTGCAGCCAGGCGGTGGACCCCGCGCTCTTCATGCGCATCGTGGCCCAGGCCGCCGCCGGCGCTGACCGCCGCCTCGTGCAGGAGGACTTCCGCTTTCAGGCGGCGGATCACCCCCTGCGGGTGGGCTACGGGGAGTCCCTCTACCTCAAGTGCGGGTTCTACCGGGTGGTGTAATTAAAGGAAGATTTACACAAAGGCGCACGAAGGAAGATCGGAACTCCACCACAGACTCTCCTGTCCATCTGTTTCTTCCCTTCTTCGCCTTTACTTTTCCTTAACCCACAGCGGAAAAGTGGTTAAAATTTTTCTTTTCAAATATCCTATTGACAAAGTTAGCTCAACCGTATATTGTTAGGATAATCTAATTTAGGAGGCGCGTATGTTAAAAAGATTCAGAATGGTAGTCCCGCTGGTACTATGCGGGGTATTGCTGCTTTCAGCCTGCGGTGAGGAGGAAGCGGCCGATACTTCCATTTCAAGGTCTGAAGCGGCTTTTCCGGTGGTTGACGCCCTTTCCAGCGCCAGTATCCTGCGGGTGGATTCCCATACCGTGGCGTATGTAGGGGAAAGGGTGGGGACCAATTACAAGCTGAACCTCGTTGATCTCGATAATCCGGGAGAAAAACTCAGCCGGGAAATAGGGGGCAACGTGGCCGTCATTACCGCCGGGGGCGGCAGGATAGCCCTCATCCAGGCGGTGGAGCATGGGTATGAAACTTTTGCCGGACAGTACACCAGAGTGTACGATGCCGGTAATCTCGCCCTGGTAAAGACCATCCCCCTGGCTCCCCCCGAGGCTGAGGGCCGTGTCGTGGAGCCCCTGCACCACCGGGACCCCAGCCTGGCAATAAGCGACAGGTATGTGGCGGTGGCCACCGAGGACGACGGGTTCTTTTCCTCCGGCGGCGCACAGCAGTATCTCAATATATATGAGATAGGCGGAAGCGGAAGCTCCCCCACCTTACCCATATATGGCGGGGCAAGCGGCGGCGCCAGGGGCTCGTCTGCCATCGGCGCCTTAATGGGAGTCGCCATTAACGGTGACTATCTTCTTGTTGGCGGAAGCACCGGAACTGCGGTATACAAGATTGACAGCGGCCTGGAACTTACCCAGGTTGCAGCCTCCGACGGGGTTGGAAACCACTGGTTCAAGGATAACGGCGTCTATGTGCTGGAATCGAAAAGCAATACCGGAACGGTCAAGGTCTGGAAATGGAACGGCGGCGAGGCTCCGACAGCGCTTGGAACCATTGATGTGAACGAGACAGGCAGCGGAAGCGTTCAGGCCCTTGCCTTTGACGCGGATGATCCCGCCAAGGCGTACTTCTATGCCAAGGTTACCGGGGGAAACGTCTATAGCGTTAACCTTGCCGCCGCGTCCTTAACGAAAACGCTGGAATTCAGCTTCCCCAACGCGGTAATAACCATCAGCGGCAGGGGGGGCAGCGCTTCCTACGAAGTCCCCCTAATTACCGGCCTGTGGACCATAGAGAAGCAGAGCACCGGCGGGCATGATTACTATGTGTTTTCCGGCAGTTATTCCTATACACCTGCCGGAGGCGCTGCGGTTACCAATGGGGCTGTATTCATAATTACAGACCCGCCCAGGGGCGCAAACATCGCCAATCAGGGTGACGCCACAACGCCCGTAGCGGATTCCCGTGTGACGGTGGAAGGCTTTACCGCCCCCTGGGGAACCGCGGTACGCACCTTAAAAACCTTTAAGAGCAGCAGCGGAGACATTTATTTTGCGGCGAAGAATTATACCGCGAGCGGGGCAGCCTCAAATTACAAGCTGGTCCTCAAGCAAATCAACTAGACGCCCCGGCGCAGCATGAACAAATACCGCGGCGCTTCTGTGCAAACAGGGGCGCTGCGGTTTTTTAAGGGAAATGGACTTCCCCCCTCCCCCCCATTCCGGTTACACTTTCCTTGATGAACCTTGAAGCTTTTATCCTTGGCAGCGGGGGCATGATGCCCCTGCCGAACCGGCATCTTACGTCGGTGCTCCTCCGCAGGGAGGGGGAGCTTTTTCTCTTTGACTGCGGCGAGGGGACCCAGGTGTCCCTCCGGCGGCTTAACCTCCGCTGGAAGAAGATAACGGCTATCTTTATCAGCCACACCCACGCGGACCACGTGACGGGCCTGCCGGGGATGCTGATGCTCTCCTCCCAGGTGGACCGGGACGACCCGCTCTACATCTTCGGCCCCCCCCGGATCGCCGAGTACATCGAGTCGAGCCGCCGGGTGCTGGATATGTACCTGAACTACGAGATTGTGGTAACCGAGGTTTCCGGGGGGGTGGTTTACGAGGCCGGGGATTTCAGGGTGCGGGCCTTTCCCCTGCGGCACACAAAACCCTGCCTGGGCTACACGCTGGAGGAGGATGCCCGCCCCGGAGAGTTCCACCCGGACAAGGCCCTGGCGCTGGGGGTGCCCCGGGGCCCCCTCTGGTCCCGTCTCCAGGGAGGGGAGGCGGTACGGGCGGCGGACGGCCGGGAGGTGCGCCCCGAAGAGGTGCTGGGCCCCCCCCGGCAGGGCCGGAAATTCTCCTTTGTTACCGACACGCTGGCCTTCCCGGAGATAGCGGCGGAGGTGGCGGGCTCGGACTTCTTTGTCTGCGAGGGGATGTTCGAGCGGGACCTCGAAGAAAGCGCCCGCGAAAAGAAACACATGACCGCGGAACAGGCGGCCCGCATTGCGCTGCTGGCCGAGGTCAAGCGCCTCGCCCTGATCCACTACAGCCCCCGCTACACGGAGCAGGACCTCAAGCGCATCCTGCGGGAGGCCCAGGCGGTCTTCCCCGGCACCGTGCTCTCCAGGGACCGCGCCGTCTTCCCCATCGAATACGTCGATTGAAGGCGCCTGATTTTCACGAAAAAATCAACCACAAGGGACTGCAAAGGCCAAGCGTTACACAAAGGCGCACACCAAGGAAGACCAAGAGGTACACGAAGGCGTGGAAGGATGGCACGAAGGCGCACGAAGCCTTTCGTTTCGTTGACAGGCGGGGCGCCAAGTGTTACCCTGAACCAAGGTTTTTATGGACGAAAAGAAAAGCATCCTCGCGATCGACGATCTGCCTTTGGAGCTGGCGATCTATAGGAATATCCTGGGGTCCCGCTACGACCTGCACCTTGCCGACTCCGCCCCGGCGGCCCTCAAACTGCTTGCCGATACCCATGTCGATCTCATCATCCTGGATATTGAGATGCCCGGAATGTCGGGCTTCGAACTGCTCCACCAGATTCGCCTCATGCCCAACCTCATGCGGACTCCCGTGGTCATTGTTTCCGGCTATTCGAGCAGCGAATTCGTCTCCCACGCCTTGAGCCAGGGGGCCAACGATCTGCTCCCCAAGCCCGTGAACCCGGTGGATCTCCTCAAAAAAATAGTCCAGCTTCTGGAGAACCCGCCCCCGAACCGCATCCTTGAGCTGCTCTCCTAGCGCACAGTCAGTAATTAAACTGTGAGTATGGCGGGGTAAATAGTAACCACTTTTCCGCTACGGGTTAAGGAAAGTAGACTTTTGCTCGAAATTCCCTCTTCATCCGTGAAGTCTACTTTTCCTTTAAAACTGGCGGAAAAGTGCCGTCCGTGGTTAAATCAATTGTTTTAGCCCAATCAAGGTACTAGTGTACTGTCTTACACAGAAGTAGGAATAACCACGGACGACACAGACAGACACGGACAAAGAAAAAGAGTAGATAATGAAGCAAAATCGTCCTAAATATCTCATATTCTTTAGGTT
>JAISQV010000283.1 GCA_031273985.1 Spirochaetaceae bacterium
CTTGCCGTGGACGTGGGCGCCTTCAGGACCCTGCCGGCCTCGGAGTTTGTCACGGCGCCCCAAATCGTCTACCGCTGCCTGGAGATTTCGCTCAACAGCCTGGCGCGGAGCAGGCAGGACTTCAAACCCAGCCTCCTCATCAACGCCGGCAGCCGGTCCACGCCCCTGGACTTCAACCGCAAACTGGAACTCATCAAACTAGGGGAAGAAGCCGTGGAGCGGAACCGGAAGGCCCTGAAGGCGTTTTTCCGCCGCCCCCTCTTCGCCCTCCGCCGGAAGACGATCCCCTAGCCGGGAATAAGGGCGCATCCCCGCCGCTGGCGCGGCGTGGACCGGGCTATCGCTGCAATCTTTTTTGCCTCTTCGAGGCAAAAAAGGATTTCCGCTCTATCCCTTGCGCGGAAGACCCTGGCGGGTGATACCCCCTCCCGCTGCCTAAACTTGACCCGCAGAATCCTTAAGAATTTAACCACTTTTCCGCTGTGGTTTAAGGAAAAGTAAAGATCACAAAGGACACGAAGAAAGAAAGATGATTACGAAAGAACAAGAAAAAACCGCTGAAAAACGGGGTCCAGAGGGTTGGTCCTTCTTCCTTTGTGCTCTTCGTGTCCTTCGTGGTTATAAAATCTTTATTCGTATTTGTGGGTCAAGTTTAGTGTGCCGGGGGGGTAGCGCAAAAGCGTTTTGGCCGCGAAGGCGGCCAAAACCTTTGGAGCGTGGGGGGGCCGGGCAGTAAAGCTGCGGCTGCGCAGCAGCGGCATGGTAATCGGCCCCCCTCTTGATTCTTCAATTACAGTTTTACTGTTGACAGCGTTACTCTCCGTCGAAGGTGTAGACGCCGTCCCACTGGGCGAGCAGTTCCGGTGTCTTGAGGACGGTGCGCATACGTTTGGCGTAGAACTGGGGAAGGGGGTCGCCGGGGCTGTCGGAGCCGAGGCCGTTGCGGATCACCGTGTCGTCGACGCGCCGGGTAATTTCATCGGCCAGGGCCAGGGCGTCGGGCCAGTCCCGCCCGGAAAAGTACATTTCCTGCAGCTCCCGGAATTGGGGCAGCAGCTCCTGTTTGATGTCCCGAATGGCCGGGCTGTTGGAGCTGAACTCCTCGTAAATCTCCACGGGCTCGCTCATGCCCTTGGCGCGGATACGGTCCACCAGCCGGAGGTTGAAACGCCGGGTGTCCACCGCCTGGTAGACGCCGCCGTTGAGCAGAATCGATACCCGGTACGCCTTGGTAAGGGTCTCCAGCCGGGAGGCAAGATTCACCGTACCGCCTATGTGGGTATAATCCACCCGCCGGGAGTGGCCCATCACACCCACGGTCATGGGGCCGTGGGCAAGGCCCGTTCCCACATCAACCCGGAAGCCCGGAGGCGCGCCGGAAAAGTAGCGATCCGGATTCTTGTTGAACAGTGAAAGCTGTTTCCGCATCTCCACCGCCGACTCCAGGGCTATGGCGGGATCGCTGAACACATTCATGGTGCCGTCGCCGATAAACTTGTCCGTGTAGGCAACGAAACCCTTGTCCTGAAAGGCGAATATGGGTTTAGCCATGACCTCGTTCAGGGCGCTGAGGAAATCGGTGGTGGTCTGGGAACCCATGTTGCCCGTGATGCGGGTAAAATTTCTGATGTCTGTGAACATCACCGTCTCTTTAGTGTTGAGGGAGGCCAGTTCCGAAGGATCGTGATCCTGCACGATGATGCAGTCCACGAGCCGGGCGTTCATGCCCTTGTTGGCCCTTACGATGATTCGCTGCTGCTGGCTGTAGAGGGCCCCCACGCGGCGGGCCAGGATGAGGGCGGCCCCGACGGTTACGATGAGGAAGACATAACTGGAGAGCCCCACCCCCCGGCTGAAGAGGAGGCTGTTCACCACATCGATTATCGAGGCGGCGATGCTGATCACCACGCCTATGCCTATGTTGCCCAGGGGGGTGCGGAGGATCACCCGGAAGACCGTCTCCCGGGCGGAGAGTTCCCGGCCCCGGTCGTGAAACTGGCTGCGGAGGTCCCGGCCCGTAACGAGGAGCGCGTAACCCAGATCGTAGACAAGGATGATCGCCAGGGCGGCCAGGGCGCAGTACTGCCAGACTACCAGGGTGTCCAACGCATAGGGGAGGGAGAAAAAGAGCTGGCTGAGGCCCAGGAGGCCGAAGAAAGCCCCGTATATGCGGGTGATGCGGGATACCCGCCGGAAGGCCAGCTCTTCCAGAAAAGCGCCGCCCAGGGGCAGGGCGAGGTAGAGGCTCAGAAATTCGAGCCGGGTTACCAGATTTTGATCGGCGACAAGCAGGTAGATGCTGTGACTCCGGGTAAAGAAGTAGAAACCCAGGCAGAGGGAAAAGAGACCGTAGTACAGATTGTAGCGGTCCTTCTTCATCGCGGCGCCTATGGCGAGGTGGTAGAGGCCCATGAAAAAGTAAATGCCGATGAGGGCCGCGGAAAAGGTTTCATCGGTGTTCCGCAGTATGCGGCTGAGGGAGCCAATGTAGTAGCCGTCGCCGTAAAAAAAGCCCAGGTCCCGGTAGGTGGGGTCCCCCCGGAGGCGCAGGGTCAGGATGTTCCTGCCCGGCAGCAGAAGTTCCC
>JAISQV010000288.1 GCA_031273985.1 Spirochaetaceae bacterium
TCCCCGCGCAAGCGGGTTCCTGGGCCGGGGATGCGCCCGTATTAGAGATTCACTCCCCTACCCGGATGCTGAGCCAGGCTTCGTCGTAGAGGCCGAGGGACTCGCCCACATCGTCCTTGAGTTCCACCCGGACCAGGTCTTCCATGCCGTAGTGGGGCTCGTTTTCCTTGAGGGCCCTGGCGGGGATGTTCACCGTGGCGGGAAAGTCGTAGTAGTCCGTGAACTCGGCGTAGATGTCGGGCCGGTGGATGAAGTCTATGAACTTGTAGGCCAGGTCCACATTCTTTGCGCCCCGGAGTATGCACATGCTGTCTATGTAGGCGGGGCCGCCTTCCGGGGGTATGAAGAAGACCGTGTGGGCCCGCTGTTCCTCGGAGATTTCTTCGTAGACCACTTCCGCGTAGCCCTGCACCACCCAGAAGTCGCCCAGGGCGAAGCCCTTGCCGAAGGCTTCCGCGTCGAAGCGTACCAGGTTGGGGCTCCAGACATTGTTCACGAGGTCCCGGGCCTGTAGTATCTCCGAGGGGTTCACCGTGTTGACCGAGTAGCCCAGGTGGACCAGGGCGTCGCCCAGAACTTCCCGCATATCGTCCAGCATCGTCATTTTGCCGGCCAGATCGCCGCGGCCAAAGATGGACCAGCTCCGCTCGAAGTCCGGGACCCGCTCGGTGTTTACCGCTATGCCCGCCGCGCCGAAGTAGTAGGGCACGCTGTACTCCATGCCGGGGTCGTAGGCGGCCTTGGTCAGCACGAAGGGATCGATGTTGCCCAGGTTGGAGAGCCGGGAGCGGTCTATGCGTTCAAGCATTCCCTGTTTGATCATGATGGAAACATAGTCCCCCGAAGGAAACACGATGTCGTAGTCCGCGCCCCCGGTGAGGAGTTTGGCGTAGAGTTCCTCGTTGGAAGCGTAGGTGTCGTAGATGATCCGGCAGTTGTTTTCCTGCTCGAATTTCCGCAGCACCGAGTCCGGGGTGTAGTAGGTCCAGTTATAGACATAGAGCCGTTCCTTCGAACAGCCCGCCATGAGGGACAGGGCCGCCAGCGCCGCCAGGAGGCCCCAGCGGAAGCCGCCCCTTGCGGAGCCGCGCTCCGGGACGCCGCAGTTTGCTTCGCCGCACTCCGCGGCGCTGCATCCCGCTGTGCCGCATTCCGCGGCGCTGCATCCCGCAGCCGATACAGGTGTTTTTTTCATGTTCTATCCTCCTATTTGCTTGAGGCCGGCCCGGGGAAAACCCGCGAACCTGACCCGCCTAGGGAACCCCAGGGGCCCCCGGTTACCCGTGCAGGGGCGGCCCTTCTATTTGGCCGCGATGTACTTCAAGAAATTTCTCAGCAGGTAGGTAAGCGCCACGGTTCCAAGAATCATCACCACGCTGAGGGCGTTGATCACCGGGGAAACGCCGAAGCGTATGGCCGAGTAGATGTACAGGGGCAGGGTGGTGGAGCCCGGCCCGGACACAAAGTAGGTGATCACAAAGTCTTCCAGGGAAATGGTAACCGCCGTAAGAAAGCCGGAAACGATGCCGGGCATACAGAGGGGCACCGTTACCTTGAGCAGGGTTTCCCGCTCCGTGGCCCCCAGGTCCTGGGACGCCTCGATGATGGAAAAGTCGAATTCGTCCAGCCGGGCCATCACCATGAGGAAGACAAAGGGCAGGTTAAAGGTGGTGTGGGCGATGAAAATAGTCAGCAGGCCGAGCCGTATCCCGGCCCCGGCAAAGAAGAGCGCCAGGGAAACCCCCACGATGATCTCCGGCAGTATCATGGGCAGGAAGGATATGATCTGTATGTAGTTCCGCAGCCGGAAACGGTACCAGTTGACCCCTATGGCACCAAAGGCGCCCAGCACGGTGGCGGTGGCAGCGGAACCAAGGGCGATGAGGGCGCTGTTCCAGAAGGCCCGCCACAGGTCCGTGGAGTGGAAAAAGAGCCGCTCGTACCAGATCAGGGAAAAACCCGTCCAGCCCATGCCCTTGGACGCGTTAAACGAGTAGAGCACCAGCACCACCAGGGGCAGGAAGAGGAAGATCATCGTGATGACGAAGACCGTCCGGGAAAAGGAGAAGGGTTTGAGCAGAACCGCGCGCCGGGCGTGGCGGGCCGCCTCGCTCATGGGCCTGGTCCGCCGGAGGGAAGTAACGGCGGTTCTCATGGCGGACCTCACAGGGGGCCTCCCGATTCCGCGCGCCGCGCCGCGCGCCCCTGGAGGCGCACCGCGTCCTGCTTCTGCAGGGCCATCATCACCATGATCCCCACGGTGGTTACCGCGGTAAGCACCAGGGAGATCGCCGAGGCCAGGGGCCAGTTCCGGGCCTTGGTGAGCTGGTCCGCCACCACATTGCCCAGCATATAGGAATCCTTGCCGCCCACCAGCAGGGGCACCGCGTAGGCCCCGAAGATCGGGATAAACGTAAAGAGCACCGCCGTGTAGACGCCGCTCCTGATGCTGGGCAGGAGCACCCGGACCAGGGAAACCGGCTTGGACGCGCCCAGATCCCGGGCCGCCTCCAGCAGGGAAAAATCGAATTTGTCTATCGTGGAGAAAAGCGGCAGTATCGCGTAGGGCAGGTACATATAGACCAGCACCAGTACCACCGCGCCCTGGTTGTACATAAAGGGGATATAGTCCTGGACCAGGTGCAGCCGGGTGAGCAGATCGTTCAAAAAGCCGTTGTTCGCCAGAATATTCATCCAGGCAAAGACCCGGATCAGGAAATTGGTCCAGAAGGGGATGATGATGAGCAGCAGCAGCAGGGTCTGGTTGCGGCTCCTTGCCATGAAGTAGCCGCAAGGCATGGCTATCAGGATCGTGATCACCGTGGCGCTCAGGGCCGTAATGACGGTGCGGACGGTGATGAGGGCGAAACTCGGGTTGGCCAGGGCCCGGTAGGCCTCCAGGGAGAAGTCCCCCATACTCACCCCGCCGTAGAGCCCCTTCTTCATGAAGGAGTAGACCACGATGATCAGGAGCGGCGCCAGGAAGAACACGGTAAACCACAGGGCCATGGCGGAGGAGTACAGGGGGCCGTAGTTCCGCCGGGCCGGGGTACCGTTTCCGGCCAGGCCGCTCCCGGCCACGCCCTCCCCGTTTCCGCCCGCAGCGCCGCTCACGCCGGCCCCCCGCCGTCCCCGGCGTCTTTTACCTCGACAATGTAGCCGTCGTCGGCGCTCCAGGAGATGTAGACCTCGTCCTTCCATACAATGTCCGGGCCCTCGTCGGAATAGTTGGCGTGCTGTTTCAGCACCCGGATCAGCACCTGATTCTGCACCTTGACATAAAACTTGGTCTGAAAGCCCGAATAGATGGGCTCGTCCACAAAACCCCGGAACAGGTTGATATCCTCCCGCTTCGTGGCGGGCTTTTCCTTGGAAATCACGATCTTTTCGGGCCTGATGGTAAAACTCACCTTCCGGCCCGGCCCGGCCTTGTCCACGGTAGTTACCTTGATCCGCCCCAGCTCCGGTATCTCCAGATCGGCCAGATAGACGGGGAGCCCCGAGGGGTCCGTCTTGCCCGTATCCGCCGAGGAAACCACCGTCCCGTCAAAAAGATTCGTGTCGCCGATGAAGCGGGCCACAAAATCCGTGGCGGGGCTCTCGTAAATCTCGTGGGGCGTCCCCACCTGAAGCACATCCCCCTGGTTCATCACCGCTATCCTGTCGGAAACCGAGAGGGCCTCCTGCTGATCGTGGGTAACATAGATGAAGGTGATCCCTATCTTGTCGTGAATCTCGTCCAGCTCTATGAGCATATGCTGGCGGAGCTTGGCGTCCAGCGCGGAAAGCGGTTCGTCCAGCAGCAGCACCTCCGGCTCGTTGATCAGGGCCCTGGCAATGGCCACCCGCTGCTTCTGCCCGCCGGAGAGCTGGTTCGGCTTCTTCTGGGCGTGGGCTTCGAGCTGCACCAGCCGGAGGTAGCGGTTCACCTGAGCGGCCACCTCGTCCCGGGGAAGCTTCCTCAGCCGCAGCGAGAAGGCCACATTCTCGAAGACCGAAAGATGGGGAAACAGCGCATAATTCTGGAAAACCGTGTTCACCTGCCGCCGGTTCGGAGGAAGGGGCAGCACATTGAGCCCCTCCAGCGTTACCGCCCCGGCATCGGGCGACTCGAAACCCGCGATAATCCGCAGCAAGGTTGTCTTGCCGCATCCCGAAGGCCCCAGGAGGGAAAAAAATTCCCCCTTCCTAATCTCAAGCCGGACACTGTTCAGCGCCCTAAAATCGCCGAAGGTCTTGGAAACACCCTCGATGACCACATCGCTCCCTTTCACCTCGCTGCCGAAGCCTCCTTCCGTCAAAAACCCGTGCTGCACGCCCCAGGGCGCGAGGGCCGGAGCCCTTCAATCCCCCCATTAAATCTAATGTACAATGGGGATTATCGCCTGCCTTTGTCAATCGGCAAGCTCTTCGTAAGCTCTTCGCAAGCTCTTCGCGCAGTCAGGGGTTAGAAGATGAATAGAAGAGGGGGCCGAGCCCCCTGCGGCCGGGCTTCCGCCCGCAAGCGGGCGGCGATCCCGGCCTACCCCCGTGCGGGGGGGAGCACGAAGGGCAGCCGCAGGCTGTATATGCAGAAATTTGGCCTGCTCCGGCGCAGAAAAATTCCCCCTGTACCATAAAGTACCCTCCGCCTTTAGGCGGAGGAGTGCGCCGCCCCCCCGCAACGCCCCCCCATTCCTGGAGTTTGCGCGGAGCGCAAACTCCCAAGCTGAAGCCGCGGAGCGGCTTCAGCAGCAACGCCCCGTGCTCTCCCCCCGGAGTTTTGCGCAGCAAAACTCCCAAGCTGAAAGCCGCAGGCTTTCAGCCCGCGCAAGGGATTGAACGGAAATCCTTTTTTTGCCGAAGGCAAAAAAAGATTGGAGTGAAAGCCCGGTCCCCCTCCCCCGCGAACCGGTGAGCGGGTTCTTGCACCGGGGATGCGCCCTTCTTATTCTCTTCTCCCATCTACCCTCGTCCTGCGCCGCAGGGTTAAACTCAAGCCGTGGAAACGCCGATACTTGAAGCGGAGGATTTTCCCCGCATGGAAATTGTAAAGACCAGCCAATCCTCGATTATTGGGCTTGTCGATGAAGAAAGCGAAAACCGGGTAAACATCGTTGAGGTGGGCAATCCCCTGGACGGGCGTTTTGAAATTACCCTGTCGAAACATGATATTCTTGCGACCTGTAATTTTTATCCCACGGATCATGCGAACAATATGATACGGGAGGATGTTTTCACGCTGTACCTGGACAAGCTGAACATCAATTACGGTGTCAAGTGGGACAACATTGACGAAGCCATAAGGACCTGCAACCTGGACCGGCTGCCGGTTTTTAATGTCGTGATAGCCGAGGGAGATTATCCCGAAAATGATGTAGCCGAATACTACGATCTCAATCCGGAGTTGTCGGCGTCCCATACGCCGGATGATTCCGATGAACAGATAGATTACAAGAACTATACGCCCTTCGTGGTGGTAAAAAAGGATCAGCTTCTGGCCGTTCTGAAGCCCCACGTGCAGGGCAGGGACGGGCACGATGTTCACGACAGTATTGTTCCCTACAAGATCATCGT
>JAISQV010000289.1 GCA_031273985.1 Spirochaetaceae bacterium
GTGGGGTCCCGGGCCTGGCTTATCGGGGCGGGGGAGGGCGGGGTGCGCCTCATCTCCGCGCTGGAGGATCAGGAAACGGTGGACGCCATGCTGCTCGATGAAAGCCGCAGGGCGCCGGAGGCCGGTTCCCGCTTCGGCGATTTCAAGGCCCTGCTCCGGCGTCTGGGCGGGGGGGCCGGCAGTGCCCCCGGCTTTTCCGCGGACACCCTGCGCCGGCAGCGGGAAAAACTTAAAGGGCTGTAGCATGAAAGCTTTTTTTCCGGCCCTTCTGCTGGCCCTTCTGCTGATCCCGCGTCCGGGGCTCTACGCCCAGGCTGCGCCTCAGCCGCCCTTCCCGAACCTTTCGACCCAGGGGGTCATGTCCATACCCACGCCCCAGCCGGACCCGGTGATCCCCTTCATCGATCTTACCGTCAGGAACCCCGAGTCCGGGCAGGAAGTGGCCTTTTCGCTGCAACTCCTCCTCCTCCTCACGGTGCTCTCCCTGGCCCCGAGCATCATCATCCTGATGACGAGTTTCCTCCGCATATCCATAGTTCTGGATTTTATCAAGCGGGCCCTCTCGCTCCAGCAGGTTCCCCCGAATCAGGTGATCCTCGGCATATCCCTCTTTCTTACGATCTTCATCATGTGGCCCACCTTCCAGACCATATACGAGAAGGGTTTCCGGCCCCTGGCGGAGGGCGAAATATCCGTGGAGACCGCCTACCGGGAGGCCGAAGGGCCGCTGCGGATCTTCATGTACAACCAGATGCAGTCCCGGCCCGACAATATCAGGCTCTTTATGGCCATGCGGGGGCTGGACAAGCCGGAAACCCTGGCGGACGTGCCCACCTACGTGCTGATCCCCGCCTTTATCCTGAACGAGCTCACCGTGGCCTTTAAGATAGGGATACTGCTCTTTATCCCCTTCATCGTGATCGACATGGTGGTGGCCAGCGCCCTCATGTCCATGGGCATGATCATGCTGCCCCCGGTGATGATCTCCATGCCCTTCAAGCTCATCCTCTTCATTCTGGTGGACGGCTGGGGGCTCTTGACGGATCAACTGGTCCGTTCATTCATCTAGGGAAGGAGGCGCAGGATGAGCATAGGCGAAGTAACGAGCTTTCTCCGGGGGGGCATACTGGAAACCCTCTTTCTGGCGGCGCCGCTGCTCATGGCGGCCCTGCTGGTGGGCCTCGTGGTGGCTATTTTGCAGGCCACCACATCCATACAGGAGCAGACCCTGACCTTTGTGCCCAAGCTCATCGCCATACTGCTGATGCTGGGCTTTCTGGGGGGCTGGATGTTCAGCTCCCTGGCGGACTATACGGTGGGCTTGTTCCGCCTGATCCCGCAAATGGCGCGTTAGGCGCGCCTTTTGCGGGGAAAATTGTAACGGGAGACGGCGGTGGAAAGCGGTATCATACAGGAAATTCTCAGGGCGGCCCCCGTGTTTCTCCTGATCGCCGTCCGCGCCCTGGCCATGATAGAAACGGCCCCCCTGCTCTCCTCGGAATCGATCCCCCAGACGGCGAAGCTCGCCCTGGCGGGCTTTGCCGCGTATGCGGCCTTTCCCACGGCCCTGATACAGGGCTGGGAGCTTTCCTACTACGGGCTCGGCTTCGCCCTGCTCGTGGTGGGGGAGGGCATCATAGGAATCATCACGGGGTTCTACCTTACAATCATCTTTTCGGCCTTTTCCACGGCGGGGCAGTTCTTTTCCCTCCAGATGGGCTTCGGCGCGTCGGAAACCTTTGACCCCCTCTCCCAGGTGGAAAACCCCCTCATGGGCCAGTACCTCAACCTCGTGGCCATGCTCGTGTTCCTCGTCATGGGGGGCTTCAACGAACTCTTTCTGGGGGGCTTCTGGCGGTCGATCCAGAGCATCAATGTGCTTTCCCTGGCCCAGGGCCGGGAGCAGGCGGCCTCCATGCTGCTGGCGGGGCTTTCGCGGCTCTTTCTCGACGCCATCGTCATCAGTATGCCGATCCTGGGCACCCTGTTCCTTACCTCCCTCTCCACGGGGCTCATCTCCAAGGCGGCCCCCCAGATCAACCTGCTCTCCGAGGGCTTCCCCATCTCCATCACCGTGGCCTTTGTCCTTATCGCCGTTACCATGCCCTTCATGGTGGAAGCCTTTGGCCGGGTCATAGATTCGGGCTGGGAATCCCTGGAAACGTTGTACCGCCAGATTGGCGTCCAAATAGAAGGGGCCGCCCCGTGATGCCGCCTGAAAGGAAGCTTTTGCTTGCCGCCGGCCTGGCGCGGGATTACCGGGACCCCGCATACCGGCGGGCCCTGAACCTGGACCTCCAGTGGTTTGCCGCGGAGGACGAGGGCCGCACCGAGGAGCCCTCGGAGTACAAGATCCGCAAGGCCCGGGAGGAGGGGCGGGTCGCCAAGAGTCAGGAGCTGACCGGGGCCCTGGTGCTGCTCCTCCCGGCCATAGCGATACTGATCCTGGCCCCCTCCATGCTCCGGACCTTTGTCAGCATGATCCGCTTCTTCTTCAGCCGGGCCGTGGAGCTCGATCCCTCCAAAGACGGGATCATCGCGGAAGCCTTCTTCAACTACTTCATCCGCCTGGCGCTGCCCATACTCTGCGTGTCCGTGGCCGCCGCGATCTTCGCCAACCTGGTGCAGACAGGGTTTCTCTTTACCACGAAGCCCCTGACGCCGGATTTTTCGCGCATCGTCCCCCGCTTCGGGCAGTACTTCCAGCGCACCCTCTTTTCCACGGAGGGCCTCTTTAACCTGGCGAAGTCCATAGCGAAGATTCTGATCATAGGCGCGGCGGCGGTTCTCCTGATCCGCTCCCGGATACGGGAACTGGCCACCCTGCAAAGCCAGGATCTCTGGTCCCAGGTAACCCTGGTAGCCTCCCTGGCGATACGGCTCCTCCTCCTTGCGGCCCTGCTGCTCCTGGCCCTCTCCGCGCCGGACTATATGTTCCAGCGCTGGCGTTACCGGGAATCCCTCAAGATGAGCCGGGAAGAAGTGAAGGAGGAGCGCAGGCAGTACGAGGGCGACCCCCAGGTGCGGGGCAGGATACGCCAGCGTATGCGGGAACTCATGAGCGCGAACATGATCGCCAACGTGCCCAGGGCCGACGTGGTAGTCACCAACCCTACCCACTTTGCCGTGGCCCTGGAGTACGACCGGGAAACCATGCCCGCCCCGAGGGTAAGCGCCAGGGGGCAGGATGAGATGGCCCTGCGCATCAAGGCCATAGCCCAGGAAAACGGGGTGCCCGTGGTGGAAAACCGCCCCCTGGCCCGGGCGCTCTACGCGGAAACCGAGGTGGGCGACCTTATCCCCCTCCGCTACTACGAGGTGGTGGCGGCGGTGCTGAGCAAGGTCATGGCCCTCAACGAGAAGCGGAAGCAGAAGGCAGCGGTATAGAGTTAGGAGTGAGGAGTTTAAGAGAAGATAATAAGAGGGGCGCATCCCCGCCGCATAGCGGCGGGGACCGGGCTATCCGCTTCAATTTTTGTTGCCCGGCTTGGGCAACAAAAGATTTCCGCTTCTATCCCTTGCGCGGGAAGAAGAGCCTTGCGGCTGAACGCCTGCGGCTTTCAGCTTGGGAATTTTCGCCTCGTACAAAACTCTGGCAGGAAACCGGGGGCGTTGCGGGGCTCCCCCGCGTAAGCGGGTTCTTGGCCCCCCGCACGGGGGTAGCGGAAAAGCGTTTTGGCGGAGCCAAAACCTTTGGAGCGTAGGGGGCTCGGCCCCCTCTTCTGACTCCTCATTCCTAACTCCTCATTCCTAACTTCTTCGCGCCGCTTGTGAGAAGGGGGCCTTCCCGCTACACTTTGGCGGGGGGAGAAGCGCGGAATGGAAGCCATAAGGCGGGTTTTTGTCGAGAAAAAGAGCGGTTTTGACGGGGAGGCCCGGAATCTCAAGGCCGAAATTTCCGGGTTTCTGGGGCAGTATCCGGGCCTCGCGGAGCTGCGGGGGCTCCGGCTCCTCAACCGCTACGATGTGGGGCGCCTCAATGAGGGGCAGTTCCGGCGCATGGTGGAGCTGGTCTTGTCGGAGACCCAGAGCGACAGTGTTTTTTGGGGGGCCGATGCGCCGGAGGCGCCGGGGGACCGGTGTTTTGCCGTGGAGTACCTGC
>JAISQV010000327.1 GCA_031273985.1 Spirochaetaceae bacterium
GATTCAGGATAGGTTATCGAAGCAATAGTCTACTTTCCCTCAAAAACTAATGGGAAAGTGTCGTCCGTGTGGTCTGTGGTTATAATCTTATGTGTACGCATATGGGGCTCGGCCCCCTCTTCCCTTCCTCTCTACTCTTCACTCCTCACCTGCGCAAAGCGCCGCCGCGTTGACAAGGGCCTCTTCCCTATGCTATGTTAGTTGTACGGCAGGTGAGACCCCCCGGACGGGCAATAGCGCAGTTGGTTAGCGTACAAGTCTGGGGGACTTGGGGTCCCCGGTTCGAATCCGGGTTGCCCGATTGGGGGGTTTCCGCGCCGCTTCCGCAGGGGCAGGCAATTCCGGAATCTAACCACGAACAGTACCAAACAACATGAATCCGGAGAAAACGTATAAACCATGATCATCCGCACAAGACAACATAAAGAAAAGACCGCCGCAGGGAAGGGTAGGGAGGCGCCCAGGGCGGGCCGGATGCGCCTGAACGGTTACGGGGATTCCGTGATATGCGTACCGTACTGATGATCGGCGCGCTCTGCACGGCGGGCGCCCTGCTGGGGTCCTGCGGCTCGGGCCCCGCCGGGACGGGCACTGAAGCGTCCCCGCCGGGGGAAGGATCCCTGGCGGAGGGCCTTCTCCCGGAAACGGACGCGGGGGAGGCGCCCTTTCCGCAGGCCCCCTTTAGCTTCGGCGAAGTATGGGGCTACGTCGTGGCGGGCCGGGAATATGCGCTGAAGCCGGAGCTGCCCCTGACCGACGTGGGCTACTTTGGGGCGGAAGTGGACAGCTACGGGAAACTTTCCGGCGTACCCCGCCGGGCGGCGCTGCAATCCTTTTCCGGGCGGGTTCACCTGGTGGTGGTCTGCAATGGCCGGAGCCTGACCCACTTTGCGCTGGAGGAAGGAAGCCGGACCCGGCGGCAGTTGGTCTCGGATATTATTGCCGCCGCCCGTCCCTTCGACGGCCTCCAGATTGATTTTGAGAATGTCCCGCCCCGGGACGGGGGCAGCTTCCGCTCCTTCCTGGAGGAGCTCGGCAGGGGGCTTGAGGGGAGAATCCTCAGCGCCGCCCTGCCCGCCCGGACCGCCGCCCGCAGCGATGATGTCTACGACTACCGGAGCATAGCCCCGCTGGCGGACAGGATCCTCATCATGGCCTACGACGAACACTGGTCCGGCAGCAGCCCCGGCCCGATTGCGTCCCTCGCATGGTGCAGGAATATAGCCCGCTACGGCATGGAAACGGTGGGCGCTGAAAAACTCATCATGGGTATCCCTTTCTACGGCAGAACCTGGGGCGACATAAATCCCAACCGGGCCTTCTTCCACTCCGGCATAGAGCGGATAAAGACCGAAAATCAGATAACCGAGGTGCAGAGGGTCGACGGCATTCCCAGCTTCAGTTACGAAACCCGCCTCACCGTAACCGCCTACTACGAGGATAGCCAGTCCCTCCGGGAGAAGCTCGAAAGTTACCGCTCCCTGGGAATCAGATCCGTGGGTTTCTGGTCCATAGGCCAGGAAGCGCCCGATGTCTGGAGCCTCTTTCCGGCAAAGTAGCCCCGCCCGCGGAGGGCGCTGCGCGGGGATCAGGCGAAGAGTTCCCGCAGCTCCTCGTGGCTCATCCGGGCAAGCCAGGATTCCCCCGAAGAGACGCTCATTTCGGCCAGCTCCCGCTTGGCGGAAAGCATAAGGTCTATCTTTTCCTCAAAGCTGTTCCGGGTGATGAAGCGGTACACAAAGACATTCTTCTCCTGGCCTATCCTGAAGACCCGGTCGGTGGCCTGATTCTCCACGGCGGGGTTATACCAGAGATCATAGTGGATCACCCGGTTCGCCGCGGTCAGATTGAGGCCCAGCCCCCCGGCCTTGAGGCTTATGAGAAGGATGCGCCGGGAAACATCGTTCTGGAAGCTGTCCAGGGTTTCGCCGCGCTTTTTCTGGCTCATGCCGCCGTAGTAAAGCAGGGGAATCTCCCCCAGCTCGCCGCGGATGATCGTTTCAAGGCAGTGCAGCGTTTCAACGTATTGGCTGAAGACGAGTACCTTTTCACGGGCGGCAATGATCTCCTCAAGGAGGGTAAGCAGCAACAGGGCCTTGCCCGACAGTTTTGCTACCGCGGGGCTTTCCTTGTCGTAGACCCGCGGGTGATCGCAGATCTGTTTCAGCGCCAGGAGGAGGTTCAGCACCAGGGCGGATCGTCCGGCGGGGTCCTCAAGGCGCTCGGAGCGTTCCAGGGCGCCGGTCAGCACCGTTTCGTACAACGCCGCCTGCTCCGATTCCAGGCCCGGATATTCGTTGATGATGATCTTCTCCGGCAGATCGGCGATGACGGTCTTGTCGGTCTTGAGCCGCCGGAGCAGGAAGGGCGCCGTGATCCGTTTCAGGGCCTCCGCCTTTTCCCGGCTTCGCAGTACCTCTATGGGAATACGGTAGGCGTCCCTGAACTGGGCCGGAGTTCCCAGATAACCGGGCAGCACAAAGTCAAAGAGGGATCGCATATCCTCAAGGCGGTTCTCCACAGGGGTTCCCGACAGGGCAAGGCGGCAGTCCGCCCGGAGACTCTTGACGGCCTTTGCTCCTTCGGTGGCGGCGTTCTTCATGAGGTGGGCTTCGTCAGCGATGAGCACGGAAAAGCCGCGCTTGACCAGTTTTTCCCTATCCCTGGCGGCGGTCTGGTAGGTGGTAAGAAAAATGTCGCTTTTCCGGTCAAGCCGGCGTCCCGGCCCGTGATACCGCGAAACCTTAAGGGCCGGGGCAAAGCGGGCAAGCTCCCTGTCCCAGTTTTCAAGCAGCGCCGCCGGAGCGACCACCAGGACCTGATCCCCCAGGCGGCCGTCGGCCTTGAGGCGGAGAAGCACCGCTATGGCCTGAATCGTTTTCCCCAGGCCCATGTCGTCCGCCAGGATGCAGCCGAATCCCGCATAGAGGAGGGAGCAGAGCCAGTTGTAACCCCGCTCCTGATAGGGCCTGAGCGGGGCCTTGAGGCCCTGCGGCGCGGGGAAGGACTTTTCCTCAAAAACCTTTCCGATGAGGCGTTCCGCGTCAAAGGAGAGAACGCTGTCCCCGGCAAAGTGGGATTTAAGGAATTCATTTACGCCGGGGCTCCCTTCACGGGTCTTTTTTAAGAGCCGGGCCAGCTCGTCGGGATCGATCCGCACGAATCGTTCCCGGAATTTCACGAATCGCTTTTTTGCCGTGAGGAGCGCGGCAAATTCTTCGGGGGAAAGCAGATCATCCCCTATGGCAACCTGCCAGTCCCACTCCAAAAAGGAATCGAGGTTGAAGTAACTCACCAGGGAGCCCGCCCCCTTGCCCGAAGCGCCGGCCTTAATCACGAGGCGGGGCTTAAGCTCCCGGTGCAGGCTCCTGGGGAGGATGACTTCTATGCCGAGGCGCTCCAGCAGGTCCGCCCCGCTGTCGAGAAAGTCCACGAGCCGTTTTTCCGTAAGCCCTATGGTTTTCCGGGAAAAGAGGGCGCGAATTTCCGGCAGATAGTTCGAAAGCGCCGTCGGCGCCTTGAGTATGTCGATGCCGCCTGAAATTTTGGCGGCGTCTTTGAGGGGGACATACCGGGGAGGGGCGGCCTCCGGGGAGGGCATGGCGACCTCGACAGACAGGGCGAAACCGGCTTCTCCGGCGGCGGGGGAAGCCGGTTTTGCGGGCCCCACGCTGAAACGGTACTTCCAGGCCGAAAAATCGGTACGCAGAACGGAGAGCCAGCGGTCTATGGACAGGGGAAGGCTCCGCAGGCGGGGCGGGCGCACGTCCAGCTCCCCGCCCCGGAAGAAAAGAGCGTTAAGCTCCCGGTAGGCCGCTCCGGCGGGGCCGGTAAAACCGCTCTGCCGTACCCACTCCCCCAAAAAAGCCGAGGCCAGGAGGCGCGCCGTTCCCCCGCCGTCGGCGTAACGCGGAATCTTCGGGGGGCGTCCCGGTTTGACCAGGGGGAGCATGGCCTCTACCCCGGATGCCAGGGCGTCCAGGGCGGAAGCCGCCAGGGGCATCTCAAAGGGCATCCAGACTATCCTGAGGCGGCCCTTGTCCACATAGACGCAGGGAATCACGGCCCCCGCCGCGCAGAGGAGGTTGAGCAGCCTGAACAGGTTGAACAGAAAAGCGTAGCTTCCGGTACCGTCGCCGGAAGAAAAGCCCCGGAACCGGAGAAAGCTTTCAAAGAGGCCGTGCCGCGATACCTCGCCCCGGGCGTCCTCCTGAATCAAAAAGACCCTTGTCCCCGGCCTGGGGGATTCGCAGTCCACGGTCCAGCGGGAACGGGAACAGCGGTGCTCATCCTCCGGGCTATCCGCCTCCCCCTGCCAGGGAAGAAAGCGGGCGGCGTGGTGATAGAATTCCGCCATTACCAGGGCAAAGTCCCGTTCGCAGAAGGGGGGAGACGCGGGAAGCAGGGAGCAGATCAGGCCGGCGCACTGGGGGATGGCGGGAACGGAAAATTCCGCCGGAGGGTTTTCGCTCCCCCCGGCGCCGGTCCGGCCTGCTTCGCCGGCCCTGCCGGAGGCCGCCCGGCGGGGCGCTTCGGTTACGCGGAAGGGAGGCGCTATTTCATTATCCAGGCTTCCGCCGAAACGCCCGGTTACTTCGCTCAGATCGACGCCCCGGAGCCGGAACAGCAAATGGGGGTCCGCGTCCACCTCCTGGGCGAGGATGAAGTAGAGCGCCGCCATATGCTTGCAGGGATCGCCGTAATCGGGACAATTGCAGGCCCGGCTCATATCGTTCCAGCGGGCGGGAATCAGGCCCAGGCCGGAACGTTTCAACTTTCGGAGGAAAGCTTCCGGCAGCTTCCCCGAGGCTATTTCGGCAAGCAGGGCCGGGTCCCCCTCCAGCAGGGCGAGAACCCGCTCGGGCTCCTGCAGCCTGGGGAAGTCAATGATCACCGTATAGCTGCTCCGGCGGCGGCCCCTTACCTTCGCCGTTACCCGGCGGCCCTTTATTTCCAGGGACACCACATTCCCCGCGTTGGCGTAGCGCCGCCCCCGGTCGAGGCGCTCCCCCATCCGGTAACCGTCGAGAATTTCCATGAACCACTTACCCCAGGGGGTAACACCGTAACTGTTTTTGGCCATAGCCGAAAGCCCCTCCCCTACCCCAGCCGCCCTTGTCAAGGCCGGTTTCGCATAGTAAAATAAGGACCGTAAAAAAATACAAGGGAGTTTGCCATGACCGTAAAAGAAGCCCTTCTTGCCCGGCACTCGTTTCGGGCTTTCCTGCCCAAG
>JAISQV010000328.1 GCA_031273985.1 Spirochaetaceae bacterium
GATTCAGGATAGGTTATCGAAGCAATAGTCTACTTTCCCTCAAAAACTAATGGGAAAGTGTCGTCCGTGTGGTCTGTGGTTATAATCTTATGTGTACGCATATGGGGCTCGGCCCCCTCCCCTCTTCCCATTCTCCCTCCTAACTGCGTAAAGAACCCGCTGGTACAGGGACGTTTTCTTTGCTAGAATGGGCGGCTGAGAGAGGGAGTATGGCAGACAGGCAGAGTTTGGCCCTTCTGGGCGATGAGGCCGCGGCTTTGGGGGCCCTTCATGCGGGTTTGAGCGCCGCTTACGGCTATCCGGGGACGCCTTCGACGGAGATCATGGAGTTTTTGCTGGAGCGCTATGAGCGGGGCTCCGGCCCCAGGGCGCAGTGGACGAGTAACGAGAAGACGGCCCTGGAGGGCGCCCTGGGGGTTTCCTTTGCCGGGAAGCGGGCCCTGGTGACGATGAAGCACGTGGGGCTCAATGTGGCGTCGGACCCGCTGATGAACGGCGCGCTTCTGGGTATTCAGGGGGGGTTGGTGATTGCCGTGGCGGACGATCCGGGGATGCACAGCTCCCAGAACGAGCAGGATTCCCGGCACTACGCGGCCTTCGCCATGATTCCCTGTCTCGAACCCCGGAGCCAGCAGGAGGCCTACGACATGGCCGGGGAGGCCTTCGCCCTTTCCGAGCGCTTCCGTGTGCCCGTGCTGCTCCGGCTTACCACGAGGCTTTCCCATTCCCGCGCGGCGGTGATTCCCGGCCCGGAGCGGGGGGAGAATCCGCTTTCCAAGGCCGAGGAGCGGGAGAAGTGGATGCTGCTCCCCGCCCACGCCCGGCGCAACTATCTTTCCCTCATCGAGAAGCAGGCGGCGCTGGAGGATTGGGCCCTGGAGCATCCGGCGAACCGGCTGGAAACCGAAGGGAGGGATCGCGGCCTCGCGGTGATCACTTCGGGGCTGGGGGGCAACTACTACGAGGAGAATCTGGGGGACCTGATCGCGGGGCGGGGCGCGGCGCCGGCCCATCTGCACATAGCCACCTGGCCCCTGCCGCAGGGCCTGATTCGGGAGCTCTGCGCCGGCGCGGAGCAGGTGATCGTGATCGAGGAGGGGCAGCCCTTCATCGAAGAGAGGCTCCGGGGCATACTCCGGCAGCATATTCTGATCCGGGGGAAGCTCGACGGTACGGTGAACCGCACCGGGGAGCTCGATCCGGAGACGGTGCGCCGGGCCCTGGGCCTGGCCCCCCGCCCCAGCCTTCTCGCCGGGGGGCTTACCGTGGAGGGCGCGGAGGTAACCTTCAAGGCCCTGGACATTCCCCGGCTGCCGGGGAGGCCGCCGCAGCTCTGCCAGGGCTGCCCCCACCGGGATAGTTACGACGCGGTGAAGAAGGCGGCCTCCTCCCTGGATTCGGTGTCCATTACGGCGGACATAGGCTGCTACTCCCTGGGCGGCATGGCCCCCTATGAGGTGCCGGAGACCATAGTCTGCATGGGGGCCTCCATAGGGATGGCCAAGGGCGCCTCGGACGCGGGGATCCGGCACGCCCTGGCGGTGATTGGGGACTCGACCTTCCTCCATTCGGGGATCACGGGGCTCATCGACGCGGTAGCCTCCCGCACGCCGCTGACGGTGATCATTCTGGATAATTCCACCGTGGCCATGACGGGCTGCCAGGAACCCATACTGCCCCCGGCGAAACTCCGGGACATTGTTCTCGGCGTGGGGGTGGAGCCGGCCCATCTTCTGGAGCTGGAGGCCCGGGGGCAGTTTCTTGAGGAGAACGCGGCGAAGCTCCGGGCCGAGGCTGAGTACCGGGGGCCCTCGGTGGTGATCTTCCGCCGGGAATGCCTGGAATCCCTCAGAAAGCGGAAAAAGAAGGAAAGGACGAAAAAGGCGGAACGGGTATGAAACGGGACATCATTCTTGCCGGCGTGGGGGGCCAGGGGGTTCTCTCCATCGCGGCGATCATAGCCAGGGCGGCGCTTGCCGGGGGCCTTACGGTGCGGCAGTCCGAGGTGCACGGCATGGCCCAGCGGGGAGGGGCGGTACTGGCCCACCTGCGTATCGCGGACGGGCCCATCGCCTCGGACCTGGCCCCCCAGGGGGCCACGGACCTGATCATCGCCATGGAGCCCCTGGAGAGTCTGCGCTACGCAGCGTGGCTCAGCCCGGCGGGGGTGCTGGTTACCAGCACGGAGCCCCTGGTGAACATTCCCGATTACCCCGATGTCGAGAATATTCTTACGGTGATCCGGCGCTTTCCCGCCTACCTTCTGGTGGACGCCGCGGGCCTGGCCGCACAGGCGGGGAACCAGCGGACGGTGAACATGGTCATGGTGGGAGCCGCCTCGCCCCGGCTTCCCCTGGGGGCCGAAGCCCTGGAGGGGGCCATAAGCGCCACCTTTGGCAATGAGTTTGCGGAGGTCAATACCAGGGCCTTCAGGCTGGGCCGGGAAGCGGCCCTGGCCCCGGAAGGCCGGGGGCTTTCAGGGGGGGCCTTATGAACGGCGCCGCTCGCGGCTTCGCTTTTCAGTATTGGCGGCGGGAAATCGAGACCCTGCCCCGGCCTGAACTGGAGGCCCTGCAGCTCAGGAAGCTCAGAGACGCCGTGGCCTGGGCCCTCCGCACACCCTTCTACGCCCGGCGGCTCCCCGAGGCGGGCATCACGGGGCCGGAGGACATAAGGAGCCTCGACGATCTGAGGCGCATACCCTTTACCACGAAGCAGGATCTGCGGGACGCCTTCCCCTACGGCCTCCTCAGCGTGCCCAGGGATGAGGTGATCCGGCTCCATGCTTCCAGCGGCACCACGGGCACCCCCACCACGATCTACTTCAACCGGGAGGACCTGGCCCGCTGGTCCGGTTTTGTGGCCCGCTGCATCTACGGGACGGGCTGCACCAGGGAAGACGTATTTCAGAACATGATAACCTACGGCCTCTTTACCGGCGGGCTGGGCTTCCACTCCGGCGGCGAGGAGGTGGGCATGATGGTTATCCCCTCCGGCGCGGGAAACACCACCCGGCAGTTCCGCCTCATGCAGGATTTCGGCACCACCGTGGTCCATGCCACGCCGAGCTTCCTGCTCCATGTGGAGAGCATCATGAAGGCCGAGGGCGTGGGCCGGGAGAGCCTCAAGCTGCGGAAAGCTTTCGCCGGGGCGGAACCCTACTCGGAGGACACCCGGCGGCGCATCGAGGAGCTGCTCGGCATAGATGTCTACAATTCCTACGGCCTCTCGGAAATGAACGGCCCCGGCGTGGCCTTCGAGTGCCAGGCCAAGAGCGGCCTTCACCTCTGGGAGGACGGCTACATAGGGGAGATCATAGACCCCGTAACGCTGGAACCGCTGCCCGACGGGGAGTCCGGCGAACTGGTCCTCACCTGCCTCTGCCGGGAGGCGACACCGATACTGCGCTACCGCACCAGGGACCTCTCCGGCTTCTACACGGATCCCTGCGCCTGCGGCAGGACTCACCGGAGGCTCCGCCGCATCACGGGCCGCACCGACGATATGCTGATCATCAACGGGGTGAATCTCTTCCCCAGCCAGATAGAGGAAGTGATCATGAAGATGAAGGAGGTGGGAAACAACTACCTCATCGTGGTGGAAAAAGAGGGCCTCCTGGACCGGCTGACCGTAAAAACCGAAGTGGGCCCCGATGTTTTCAGGGACGACACGCGGCCCCTCAACGCCCTGCGCGAAAAAATCCGCAAAACCCTCCAGGCGTCCATCACCATCAATCCGCGCGTGGAACTCCACGAAAGCGGAAGCCTCCCCGTCTCCGA
>JAISQV010000087.1 GCA_031273985.1 Spirochaetaceae bacterium
TCGACCCCCGGTATGCCCCGCCGTATATCCGCCTCAACCCGGATGATGATTCCGTCATCCCCATAGGGGGCGTAAGCCATGATCTCCATGGAAATCTCCTCTATAGTTATTGCGCCGGGAAGCGATTTTGCTTCAATCGGCGGGGAAAAATCGCAAAAATTCATGCGCGTCAAGCAGGCTCTTTTCAGGTATCTCTGAAAATCTTCTCAAAACTGCTTGACACCTCCGTTTCTGCCGTCTACACTAACCTAAGCGTATTCAGTGGAAGTGAGGGCGGGCCCCGCCGAAAGGCGGCCCGGTAAGCCTCCGCTATCCCGTAACTGTAACCGGTTCCGGTGCGCCGCTTTCCTCCGGGTTCTGAGACCCAGGGATCGCGCCGCACAGGGAATGTTCCGTCAGGCCGCCGCAGGGGGGCCGTAAACGCCACTGGCCAAAAGCCGGGAAGGCAGAGGGAACACAGGCCGTCAGCCAGGAAACTCTGGTACGCGCCCCCCTGGGGGGGTACATCATTTTCTTGGGTTTCGTGGTCAGGACCTGGGAAGCGCCGTTCTCTCTGTCTAATAACGGTATGCCCCTCTCTCAGCCCCGAAACAGGGAGTACCGTATGAAAAGTGTGATCGAATATCGAAGGGCCCGGTGGGCGTGGATTGTGGCGGCGCTGGTAGTGCTGGGGGGGCTGACAGGTTGCGAGACTGATCCGGAACCAAATCCAGAGGACGAACTTAACCCCGCTCTAATTACCACATGGAGTAGTACCTACAGTTCTTATGTTATAACGGCTGATGATGTTAGCTATCTGAATTCCTCTGGGGAAATTGATTTTGCTGGCAGCATCAAATATGTTGACAACTTTTCTGAAACAGCCGGGGTACTCATCATCGAGTACGATGATGAGTATAAGCCGGAGTATTACGCCGAGTATGATCCAGATACCTGGCTGCCTGTTGGGGATCCGCTTCCGCTAAAAGGTAATTTTATCGGCGTTTATTTTAAGGGATTAAGCGCGGATTCGGCGCAAATAGGCAGCGCCTATAAAGAAGGCGGGGCCGAAGAAAGTACCCTTGAGGCGGCCATAGCTGCCTTTACGGTGGATAATGAAGGTGACTACATGGGACAGTACGGAACGTATTCCAAGTAGTATGCAGCATCCCTTTTATAAGGCCGGAATAACTTTTCCGGCTTTACTATTGATTTTATTTATCCCTTTCTCCCTTTTCGCACAGGAAGGGGAGCGGGTCCCCCCCGGTGAGGACGCCCTCTACCTGGAGGCGGAGGAACTCACCGTGGTGGCCAGCCCGGAAACCACCCAGCAGATCGCCGAGGTAAGCAGGGACGAGATAGAACGGCGCAACGCCGCGGACCTCGCCTCCCTTTTGCAGGAGGCCCTGAACCTGGGGATCACCCGCTACGGGGCCTACGGCAACAAAACCCTGCTTACCCTGCGGGGTTTTGACGCGGAGCGGGTCGCCTTTCTGGTGGACGGGATTCCCATGACCTCCCCCCAGGACGGCGAGTTCGACCTTACCCGGATCAACCCCGCCACGGTGGAGCGTATCGAAGTTGTCTACGGGGGCTCCGACACCAAGTACAATGTTTCCGGGGCCTTCGGCGGGGTGATCAACATCATCACCGTGAGGAACCAGGAGCCGGGCCTCCGCATCGGGGGCAGCATCGCCAATACCTCCGCCCTGCCGGGAACCTACCGGAGCCGGACGGGGGCCACCGGCGGCCCCGACTGGGAGGACCTGGCGGACACCCAGAACCTCTCCCTCTATGCGGCCTACGGCGGCGGCGCCTATTCCCTTTCCGGGAGCATCTTTGGCACCAGGGCGCAGAATCACTTTCTCTACAAGGACGGTTTTGGCTACACCCGCCGGAAAATATCCAACGAAGTGTGGGACGCGGGGGGCCGCCTCTCCTTTGTGTACCGCTTTCCCAATCTTGCCAGCCTGATTTTTTCGGGGGATGTTTTTTACAGCGACAAGAATGTTCCCACCAGCGGCGGCGCCCAGACTTTTGGGGTTCAGGAGGATTTTAACCATTCCGAGAATGTCATCCTCGATATGCCCCGGGCCTTCCACGACACCCTGGCCATGGAGGCTTCCCTCACGCACAACGGGAACACCCGGGACTTTACCGACCCCGCCGGGACCGCCTCCCGCCACGAGGAACTCCTCCTCTCCGCCATCAACCGCTGGAGCTGGTTTCCCTCGGACAGGCTTACCTTCCGCATGGGCGGGGATTACCGCTATGCCCGGCTCGATTCCACGGACATGGGTTCCCGCTACAGGCATGACGGCGGCGTCTACCTCACGGCGGAGTACCAACTGCACCGCTCCTTTTTGGTGATCCCCTCAATAAAGGGCGTTTTTTCCGGCCCCGGCACCGCCCTGCCCGCCGTGCCGGTCCCCAAGCTGGGCTTCCTCTGGACCCCCACGGAGTCCCTCAGTATCAAGAACAATTACTTTCGCAGTTTCAAGCATCCCGATTTTGAAGCCCTCTATTGGGCGCCCGGCGGCGGCGTCCGGGGCAACCCTGATCTGAACCCCGAGGACGGCTGGGGCGGGGATCTGGGGCTGACCTGGCGTTACCGGGACCTGCTGACCGTGGGGAGCACCCTCTTTGCCCAACTGCTTTTCGACTCGATACACTGGTCGCCGGATTCCAACGGGATTTGGCTGCCCCAGAATGTGGGGAAGGCGGCGTTCTTCGGCAGTGAAAACCGGGTAAAAGTTACCGTTCCCCTTTCCGGCGCGGTAAGCGAAATAGGCGTTTCCCTTTCCTGGCAGTTCCTCCTGGGCTACCTTTTGAGTCATGGTTACACCTGGAAAGACGAAAAGCGAATCCCCTACCAGCCCATGCACACCCTGGGGCTTAGCCTGGATATGCCCTGGACCCTGGGCGCGGCAAAACGGGCAGGTTCCGTCATCGTTTCGGGGACTTTTGAGACGGTCCGCTACTCCGACAGGGCCAATCTTTCCAAACTGGACCCGCATTTTCTGCTTAACCTGAGCGCCAATCAGGAGTTGAACCGCAACTTTACCGTGTTTCTGGCGCTGCACAATGTGCTCAACAGCTCTTACGAATCCTTCGAGAGTTACCCCATGCCGGGGCTCACCGCAACCCTGGGCCTCAGGGCACAATTTTAGAGGCCCAAGGCCGGGGAATCCTGCAAGCCTTCGCGGCCCCACAGTAAGATGATCGAGCCTTTTCCAAAACTTCGGGTTTGGGAAAGGCTCGACCTATTCGCCTTTTAGTGGAGGAACGATGAACAAGTACCTTTCCTACAGTTTTCTGTACGATGACCCTGCGGATCTGCGCTGTGATTTTGAGATCGCCACCGATGAAGTTGCCAGCATGATAGGGTATCTGCGCTCTTTGATCGATGACGAGGGCCTGCGGGAGGAACTCTGCAAGCTAAATGAGCTCATGTACCACGTCAACCCATGCCTCCGTACCAGGCTTGCCATCACGCCGGCGGAGGTCGACTGGCTCCATGAGCGCATAGAAACCCTGCAGCGGGAGGTGAGGGAGCGTTTCGATGCCGCCGCCGCTCCCCGGCCAAACAAGGCCCGCTTTGTCATTCCCCAGGGCTGCCCGGCGGCCTCCTACAGCCACATCATCAGAAACAGGTGCAAGGCCCTGGTCCGCATGATGTACCGGCACAAGGAGCGGGGGAATGCGGTGGACGATCTTTTGTTCGATTACGTCAACCTGTTTTCCGGCTACTTCTATTCCCTGTCGCTGAAATTGAATCAGGATCAGGGCGTTGAGGAAAGGGAATTTACCAGCCGGGTGTATTTCTGATGGTGAAGGCGGCGGCGGCGCTGGCGTAGTCAGCGGTTTCCGCATCCCGCTGCTTGGCGGTTTTACCCTGCCCGGAGCGGGCTTCCTTGCGGGACCGGCCGCCGTATTTTTTGCGATCTTTTTTTCGGCAAAAATCGATAAACAGTTTTCCGGCAACACCATTATCCTCTTTGGCATGGTTTTTTCACTTTTTATCAATGCCATTCTTACCGTGGTTGCCGCCCTCTACCGTGAGCAGCTTGGAAACCTTTTGTTCTGGCAGATGGGGAGTTTTTCCCTCAAGGGCTGGAATTCCGTGGCGCTGCTGATCCCCTTTCTGTTGGCGGGCTGCGCCGGGCTGCTGCGGTACCACCGGGAAATGGATATTCTCACCTTTGGGGATGAGCAGTCAAAATCTCTCGGTGCGGACACGGAAAAACTGCGGATGCGGCTGCTGGCCCTGAGCGAGGTGCTTACCGGCGCGGCGGCGGCCCTGGCCGGCGCAATCGGGTTTGCGGACCTTATCGCCCCTCATCTGGCGCGGAAAATCGTGGGCGCCCGGCACCGCCTCGTCCTGCCCATGGCAGCCCTCGTGGGCGGTTCCCTCCTCGTGGTAACGGACCTTGCCGCCTGGCAGACCGAGACCGGGGATGAAGCCGCCGGCCGGGAGGGACATTTGGCGGATTTCCCGCAAAGGATTCTCCGCCCCCATTGAATCACGGCCTGGTTATTGCCCTATACTATATCAGGAGACCGGGAGGCATGAAATGGAAAAACACGAAATCTGGAAGCACATAGATCACACCCTGCTCAGGGCGGCGGCGGCCTGGGACGAGGTGAGGCGGCTCTGCGCCGAAGCGCTGGAGTACGGGGCCGCTTCGGTCTGCGTGGCCCCCTCCTTTGTGGCTCCCGTCAGGGCGGCCTTTGGGGGCCTCCGGATCTGCACCGTGGCGGGCTTCCCCCTGGGTTACGCGACGCGGCGCTGCAAGGTTGAGGAGGCCCGGGAAGCGGCAAGCCTGGGGGCCGATGAGATAGACATGGTGATCAACCTGGGGGATGTAAAGTCGGGGAAGCTTGACGCCGTCCGGGAAGAGATAGCCGCCCTCAGGGAAGCGCTGCCCGGAAGGATCCTCAAGGTGATCGTGGAGACCTGTTACCTGGAGGAGGCGGAAAAGATAGCCCTCTGCGGCGTAGTAACCGAAGCCGGGGCGGACTACATAAAGACCTCCACGGGTTTCGGCCCGGCGGGGGCAACTTTGGAGGATGTGGCCCTCTTTAAGCGGCACCTGGGGCCCTCGGTCAAGATCAAGGCCGCCGGGGGCATTTCCACGCTGGAGGAGATAACCGCCTTTATCGAGGCCGGCTGCGCCCGTATAGGCACGAGCCGTGCGGGAAAACTGCTGGTGTAGGAGGAGGGAGGAGGGGGAATTTAACCACGGAAGACACGGAAAGAAGAAGGAAGAATTTTAACCACTTTTCCGTTATGGTTTAAGGAAAAGTAGAGGGCTCAAAGGACACGAAGGAAGAGGAAGAAGAAAGAAAGAATTTAACCGCGAAAAAACACGAAAATAGAAGAAGGGAGCTTATGAATCCACCGCTCATGTTTAGGATCGGGCTTGTTGGCGGACTTTGTGTTCGTGTTCTTTGTGGTTATGAATCTTTATTCGTATTTGTGAGTCAAATTTAGCCCAGAGAGGCGGGGGCTTACATCGCGACAGAAAGGATACCTTCTATGTCGAGACAGGCGGCAAGGGCGGCGGCGACGGCGTCCAGCGCCGCTTCGACCCGCGCGGTCTGATCGATGCCGTCCGACACGGCCCCCAGCAGGGAGAGCCAGCGGGCCCGCTGCCGGGGATCGTCGAAGAGGCGGTGAACATAGCAGCCGGCGATACGGCCATCCTGACTGACCGCGCCGTCCAGGGCGCCCGTGGAAAGCCGGAGCAG
>JAISQV010000094.1 GCA_031273985.1 Spirochaetaceae bacterium
TGCCCGAAGATTCGCCCATCAAAAAAGGGCTGGCGGAGATCGTCGAAAAGTTGGGAATCTAGCAAGCGCCGCGCGGGGGAGGGCCCGGTTCCTGCAAATTGACGGAACGGGCTTTTCATAATTGATAATTTTGGTACAATATAAGCATGGCGTTGGGCTTTCTGCGGGGCACTATACAGGGTTTTCTGAGGCTGCTAAGGGGCGTCACGGAGCGAGTCCGCGATAATGCGAACCTGGGCTCCCTGGCCGGGAAAAAACTTCAGATCCCCATCGCCAAACTGCGGGGCCTTCTGGCGGGCAGGGGCAAACTGCTGCTTTTCTGCGGCGCCGGGGCCGGGGGGGCCCTCATACTCTGCATAACCGTTATCCTTACGCTGGGAGGGAGAGATGGGGAACGCCGGAACGAACCGGCCATCGCCGGATTCTATGAAATACCCCCGGAGGAACTTTTTCTGCCCGACGAGCCGGATTTCCTCCCCTCCCTCCTCCTTGAGCGGGAGCGCCGGGATAGCTGGACCCCGGAGGACGTTGCGCCTTTCTGGACGGACCCCCTGATCGAGGGGCGGGAACCCTACGAGCGTATCGTAAACCGGGTGCTGGACGGGATCATGGAGCGGGCGCCGTGAAGGGACTCCTGGGGCTCCTCCTGGCCGCCCTCCTCTGCGGCGGCCTTCTGTTTTCCTGCAAGAGCCTCCCCCCGGCGGCGGACTCCTTGCCGGAGGGACTCCTGTCGGAAGAGCCGGCAGCGGAATCTCCGGCGGAAGGCCGCCTTGCGGAGGAAGCCCTGGCGGAAGAGCCCCTCCCCCTGGAACTCCCCCCGGAAGATCCGCCCCCGGTTGAAGATGAGCCGGCGGAAGTCCTGCCGGACCTCGCCGAATCCGGCGCTCCTCCGGTTCCGCCGGCGGAGGAGGAGCTTAGCCTGATCCTCCCGGAACCGGAGGAGCCCCCCCTACCCTCCCCCGCCGGGGATTCCGCTCCCGGAGAGGAAGACTCCGGGGAACCCGGCCAGACCGCGGCGGAGGGCCTCTTGACGGAGGGCCGCCTTACGGAGGGGCCGGAAACCGGCTCTGCGGGGACTGAGGACGCGGGGGCCGGTACGGAACCGGAGGAGCCCCCTGCGCCGCCCTCCTTTCTCGGCCCCGCGGAGGAGATAGCGCCCCGGGCCGCAGCGCCCTCCCCGGGGACGGCAGGGCCGGTAACACCGCTCAGACCGGCTGAGCCGGAAAGGCCCTCTCCGGGGGATATCCCGGCGCTCCGGCAGGAAACGCCCGCCCTCCCCAGGGACGGAATCAGCCATTCCCGGACACTCCGGGCCGGGGTGGGACAGATCGTGGAGATACCCTTCCGGGGTTCCGGCTGGGTCTTTCTGGGGGAACTCGATTCCCGGACCGGGACCGCCTACCTGGACCGGCGCAGCGATGACGAGGGCATGGTGTTCAGATTCCGCGCCGGGGAACCGGGGGATTTTGTGCTGGGCTTCTACCGTCAGGATTTTATCCGGGACTTCATTCAAAACGACCATGTGCGCCTCGTGGTGGCCGAGGCCGTCCCCGGAGCCCCTGCGGTAGTCACCGCCCCCCGCTGGCCCGGCAGGGAGGGCGCGCCGGAGGCGGGCGGCGGGGGGATCTCGGCGGACGATACGCCCGCCGAGACCAGTAGGCCCGCCGGGGGCAGCGGGCCCGCCGCAGACGCTACTCCCGCCACGGACAGCAGGCCCGCCGGGGACGCTACGCCGCCGGAGGCCGCGGCGGTAACGGCGCCGGGGCCTCCGGCCCGCTTGGGGGCGGAAACTCCCCCGGCGGAATTTTTGCGCCTCGCCCGGGAAGAACACCAGGCGGGCCGCAGCGGCGAAGCCCTGGGCATTCTCGACCGCTTCCGGGAGCTGTACCCCCTGGGAAGCGATGAGGCTTGGTGGCTCTACGGTCAGGCCCTGGAGACGGCGGGGCCTCAGCGGAACATCAGGGCCGCCCTGGAATACTACCGGCGTCTCGTGCAGGAGTATCCGCAGAGTCCCCGCTGTGCCGATGCCCGAAGGAGAATAGCCCATCTGGAGCGGTTCTACTTTAACATACCCTAAGGGTCATAAAAAAAGCCGGGAGGCAGAATGAAAATAAGTTCTGATATTTTGTTCAGAAAGTTAAGGGAAAAATTTATTTTCGCCATGTTTGGCACCGAGGGGAGCGAGTTGATTCTGGAACGGCCCCTGTTTTTCCGGGACAGCAAGAACCTCAAGGACGATCAGATATATATTGCCGAGGAGGCCATGGTCCTCAGCCTTCCGGAAACAAAAACAAGTTCCGTCCTCCTCTATGTCGGCTCCAAAGTAGAGGAACTGCTGGAATATTTTGACGCCGTTTTTGCGTTTCGGAACATAAGCCTCTTCGATCTCTACGACGCGGTACAGGCCATCTACTCGGAATACGAAGATTGGGATTCGCGGTTACAGCGCATACTCAACATAGGCGGAGATATTCAGGAAATGATCAACGCCAGTGTCGCTGTTTTTAACAATCCCCTGATTCTCTACGACAGAAATTTTTCCATCATGGCCCTCTCGGATATTTACACCAACGACCCCACCATGATCCCCCTGATGGATAAAAGCTACCTTGCCGAATTTGTAAATACCCCGGAAGGCAATGAAACCTACTCCAAACGGAAGGCAATTTTTGCCTTCTGCGCCACCGGCGTCCGCAGCATATATATCAACATTTCAGGCCAGAGCAAATTCCAGTACCGGCTCATGGCGCTGGAAATTTCCCGCAAGTTCAACATCAGCGACTCGCCCCTCCTTGAGCACATGGCGAATATTGTGCAGCTCGCCATAGCCGGGGGGCTTACCGCCGATGCGGACACCACGGCGGCGCTGTCCTTTACCATAAAAAACACCATTACCGGCGAGTATCAGGACAACTACTATATTGAAAAGCGCCTCAACGAATACGGCTGGAAAAAAGAACAACAGTACTTCTGTGTCAAAATTTCAGACACCCGGGAACGGAGAAGCCGGAACATACAATCGGTCTGCACCCGGATCAAGGACATGATCCCCGGCTGCTGCGCCTTTGAATATGACAACGGCGCCGCCGTGGTGGTAAACCTTGAATACGCGGGCATGGATCGGGACAACCTCCTCGCCGCCTTTGGCCCCCTGGGAACCTTTCTTCAGGAATGGAACCTCATGGCAGGCATTTCGGGGGGATTCTCCGGGTTTGCCGAACTGAAACAGTACTTCCGGCAGGCCGAACTGGCCCTGACTCTCGGCTCCCGCAGTAAAAAAGAGGGGAACATCTTTCACTTCAAGGATGTGAAGGAATTACTGCTCTTGGACAGCTGCACCCGCGAACTTCCCGCTCCCATGGTATGCGCTCCGGAAGTAATAACCCTGCGGAACTACGACATAAAACACAACACGGACTACTACAAGACCCTCTACTACTTCCTGCGAAACAACCTGCGCCCGGTACAGACCATCAAGGAACTCAACATACACCGAAGCACCCTGATCTACCGGCTTGAACGGATTGGGAAAATAACCGGCCTTGACGCGACAAACTATCAGAACCAGTGGTACCTGCTCCTGTCCTTCAAACTGCTCGAATACGCCGACAAGGTAATGTAAGCCCGGCCGCGCCCTGTCCGTACCGTGCGCGGAAACCGGGCGCCCGCTATTCAATGAGCGTGTAGGTTACCCTCTGGGCTATGCCGTCGGTGGAGATGTCGAAAACCGTCACCTTCCCGTTCTTGACAAACTTATCGCAGGTAACCTCTTCGCCGACGCAGAATTCCTTGACCTCGGCGTCTATGTCGCCGCAGTCCACTTCCTGAATATCCACATCCCGCATCTGATTACCGGAACACTTGTTGAAGATCTCCCGTATCCTTTCGTAGCGTTTCAGGCCGGCGGTTACGGTAAGGGTCTTTGCGATAAGTATATCGTTCTTTACCAGGTCAACGCTTTGCAGTATCCCTGTTACGGTAACTTCGTTTCCCATGAGGTCCGTCAGGGTTACGGTATCGCCCGACACGGCAACGGCGCTCACATATTCGCAGACCTTGACCCGCACGCCGTTTTCATCAATCTCCCAGGCTGTTGACAAACACATCAGGAATGCCCTCCCTTCATCAAATCCAGAGTCCGGGCAATATGCTCACTGCCCAGCCCAAATTCCTTCACGCCGTCCTCCAAAGAGGCCGCCGCCTGCTCCAGCCCCGCATGACGAAGGCTGTGGGCCATGTCCGCAAGCTCCTCCGCATGGTGCCGGTTATGATCCAGCATATAGTCCAGCAGGGCCTTTATCTTGGTCAAATCGGCCGTCTCCCCGTGCCCCCCGGCCTCATGCGCCTCCCCGTGGTCATGCCCGTGGTGGTGATGATGATCGTGGTTGTGTCCGTCATTCCCGTTGTGGTGGTGGTCGTGGTCGTGATGCAAATCGGCATTGTGCTGTTTTTCTGACATTGAACTCCTCCTGCCATCATTATAGCATGAAGGACACAAAAAAGCACTCCAGCCGGAAAGAAGATCGGAAGGAGGGGGCCGAGCCCCATATGCGTATACTTATCAAGAAATTAACCACGAAAAGCACGAAAGATACGAAAAGAAGAGGAATAATGAGATGATTACTAGCAAAAATTTCGTGCTTTTCG
>JAISQV010000108.1 GCA_031273985.1 Spirochaetaceae bacterium
TTATGGTACATGGGGAATTTATGTGCGCCGGAGCAGGTCAAATTTTCCCGCAGACAGCCTGCGGCTGCCCATCGTGCTCCCCCGCAGAGGGGGTAGCCCGGCACCGTGGGCCGGGCGTAGGGGGAGACTTCCCCCCTCCCGCCTCCCTTATCCCCGTGTTCTTGAAAACGGGGCCGCGACAGGCTACACTGGCCGCCATGGACAAAATCATCATCAAGGGCGCCCGCGAGCATAATCTCAAGGATATTGACCTGGAGCTGCCCCGGGACCGGCTCATCGTGATTTCCGGGCTTTCCGGCTCCGGCAAGAGTTCCCTCGCCTTTGATACCATTTTCGCGGAGGGGCAGCGGCGTTATGTGGAGAGCCTTTCCGCTTACGCCCGGCAGTTTTTGGGGCGCATGGACAAGCCGGACCTGGATTATATCGAGGGGCTTTCGCCGGCGATTTCCATTGAGCAGAAGACCACGCACCGCAACCCGCGTTCCACCGTGGGGACGGTGACGGAGATTTACGATTACTACCGGCTGCTCTATGCGCGGATAGGGATTCCCCACTGCCCGCAGTGCGGGAGGGAGATTAGGGAACAGCCGGTGGACCAGATTATCGATACGATTCTCGGCATGGGGGAGGGGAGCAGGATACAGCTCTTGGCGCCGGTGATACGGGGGAAGAAGGGGGAGCATCAGAAGATTGTGGAGGACGCGCGGAAAGCGGGCTTCGCCCGGGCGCGGATTGACGGGCTTTTGGTGAGTCTGGAGGACGATATACGGCTGGACAAGCAGAAGAAACATTCGATAGAGATCGTAGTGGACCGGCTGGTGGTGGCCCCGGGTATACGCAGCCGCCTGGCGGAGTCGGTGGAGGCGGCGCTTGAGGCGGCGGACGGGATCATGCTGGTGCTGCTTCAGGGGAAGGATGAAACGGTGTCGGAGCATTTTTTCTCCCAGAAGAACGCGTGCCCGGACTGCGGCGTATCCATCCCGGAGCTGCAGCCCCGGCTTTTTTCGTTCAACAATCCCTACGGCGCCTGTCCCGCCTGCTCCGGCCTGGGGGTGAAGCTGGAGTTTGATCCGGATCTGGTGATTCCCAACCGGGGGCTTTCCTTTAACGAGGGGGGCTGCGTTCCCTATAACCCGGATTCGCCCTGGTACCGGAGCAAGTTTGAGGGGCTGGCGAAGTTCTACAAGTTCAGCCTGGATACGCCCTTCGGGGATCTGCCCAAAAAGGTGCTGCATATTATTCTCTACGGCAGCGATGATGTCATTCCCTTTAAGTACGAGAACCGGGACGGCAGTAATATGGCGGCCTACCGCGCTGAATTTCCGGGGATTCTGCAGGAATTGAAGCGGCGCTACCTGGAAACCCAGTCTCCGGGCATAAAGGACTGGCTTGAGAAGTTTATGAGTCAGAAGCCCTGCGACGAGTGCGGGGGGAAGCGGCTCAAGCCCGAAGCGCTGGGCGTTACGGTGGGGGGGAAGAATATTTGGGAGCTGAGCAGTTTTTCTGTCTCCGAGAGTATCGCCTTCTTCGGGGCGCTAAAGTTTACCCGGACCGAGGAAAAGATAGCCCGCGAAATATTGAAGGAGATTCGCTCCCGCCTGGGTTTTATGCTGAATGTGGGGCTTGAGTACCTTACCCTGGAGCGGAAGTCCGCCACGCTTTCCGGCGGAGAAGCCCAGCGTATACGGCTTGCCACCCAGATAGGCTCAAGCCTGGTGGGGGTGCTCTACATTCTGGACGAGCCTTCCATAGGGCTGCACCAGCGGGATAATCAGAAACTGATAGATACGCTGATACATCTCCGCAATCTGGGGAACACGCTGATCGTGGTGGAACATGACGAGCAGACTCTCCGCACGGCGGATCACCTCGTGGACCTGGGCCCCGGCGCGGGGATCCACGGGGGCTATGTGGTGGCCCAGGGGACGCCGGAGGAAGTGATGCGGGTCCAGGAGAGTCTGACGGGCCGTTACCTGGCGGGGACGCTGAACATGGCCATTCCGGGGGAGCGGCGCTCGGGCAGCGGCCAGAGTCTCCGGCTATATGGGGCGGCGGAGCATAACCTCAAGAATATCGATGTGGAGATTCCGCTGGGGGTCTTTACCTGTATCACCGGGGTCTCCGGCTCCGGGAAGTCCACCCTGCTGAGCGACGTGCTCTACCCGGCCCTGGCCAACCGGGTGAACCGCTCGGCCCGTCAGGAGGGGGCCTACCGCAAGCTGCTGGGCGCGGAATTTATCGACAAGGTTATAGAGATAGACCAGAGCCCCATAGGCCGCACGCCCCGCTCCAACCCCGTTACCTACGTGGAAGCCTTTACGGCCGTGCGCAACTTGTTCGCTACCCTTCCCGAGGCGCGGATGCGGGGCTACAAGGCCGGGCGTTTTTCCTTCAATGTCCGGGGGGGGAGGTGCGAGAACTGCGAGGGGGACGGGACTATCAAGATTGAGATGAATTTTCTGCCCGATGTGTACATCACCTGCGATGTCTGCCACGGGCAGCGTTTCAACCGGGAGACCCTGGAGATACGCTACCGGGGCAAGAATATTGCCGATGTGCTGGACATGACTATCGAAGAGGCGGCGGAATTCTTCGCCCCCATTCCCCAGGTCTCCCACAAGATGAACACCCTGCTCTCCGTGGGCCTGGGCTATGTGAAGCTCGGGCAGTCGGCGCTGACCCTTTCCGGCGGGGAGGCCCAGCGTATCAAGCTGGCGCTGGAGCTTTCCAAACGTTCCACGGGGAAAACCTTCTATATTCTCGACGAGCCCACCACGGGGCTGCACTTTGCCGATGTCAAGCAGCTCATCGAGGTGATACAGCGGCTGGTGAATCAGGGAAATACCGTGGTGATGATAGAGCACAACCTGGACGTGCTGGCCCAGGCGGACCACATCATAGACCTGGGCCCCGAGGGGGGCAACCGGGGCGGCGC
>JAISQV010000144.1 GCA_031273985.1 Spirochaetaceae bacterium
CCAAGGGGCGGGGTATTGAAGATTTCTCCTTGAAATCTTTGTGTATGCGGGGGAACAAATCCCCCGCACCCCCAGCTTTACGCCCCAGAGGGGCGGGGAATTAACCCCTAGAGATTAAAAAGGTTTTGGAACAAGAAATCCGCGGACTGTTTCAGTTTTCCTAAACAGTTACCGGCCCCTTAACCCTGCCCCACATGGCGGTGCCCGGAATCGTGGCCGTGGGCGTCGTGGTGGTGTCCGTACTCGGCCCCGTGCCGCCAGGTTTTGCGCCCGCAGGCCATGTAGAATTCATCGTTATCTACCATGATCTCCATGCGCAGCCCCCCGCTTCTCATCAGGTTTGCCACCACCTCCAGGGAGGGCAGGTAGTCGTGGTGCACCGTAATGTCCCCGGAATGGATATGCACCCCGTTGATCCGCTCCCGGCTCTGGGAATGAAGCACCGCGAGGAGCCCTCCGGGTTTGAGGAAGCCCGTAAACCGGTCCAGGGCCGCGGCGTGGTTATCGAAGTGGGGGAACACCGAGTAGCAGACTATCACGTCAAAGGAGGCATCCCGGAAGGGGTATTCCATGACATCGCCCACGATAAATTGAACGCCGCTGCCGCCGAATTTTTCACGGGCCCGCTCTATCATGGCGGGGGCAAAATCTATGGCCGTGATGTTTTCCGCCCCGGTGCGGCGCGACAGTAAGGGTATCAATACTCCCGTGCCGGTTCCCACATCGAGCACCGCGTCGCCCTGCCGTATCCCCAGAAGCCGGACTATCGTTTCCACCTTGTCCATGTCGTGACGGCTGATCTCGTCCCAGCGGGGGCCGAGCTCGTTGAAGTAATCACTCTTTTCCATGTTTTCCTCCCGATAGTATCAACAGTGTGAGCGCCCCCACAAGAATGATGGCGGAGCTTACGGGGATGTCAAAGATAAAGGACGCGGCGAATCCGGCGAGATTCATGCCCGTCCCGAAGAGCGCCCCCAGCGCGATGATCGCGGGGAAATGCTTCCCCAGCCGCCGGGCCGCCAGGGCGGGCAGCAGGGTTACCGCGTCCACGAGGAGCGCCCCGGTGATCCGCATGGCCACGGCAATGCCGAGGCACACGGAGAGCATGATCCCGCCGTAAACCAGTTTCGCCCGGACCCCCACGGCCCAGGCCAATTCCCGGTCGTAAAGTACGATCTGTATCTCCTTGTAGGCGCCGCAAAGAAAGATCAGGATGGCCCCGGAGCTGATCAGCGCAAGGCGGAGGTCCGCGGGGCTCAGGGTCAGGATGCTCCCCCAGAAGAGGTTGAAGGCTTCGATGGCCTGAACATTACTCTTGTAGAAGATGATGAAGGCCAGGCCCATGGAGACCGTCATGATGAGGCCCAGGGAGCCCCCTGCGGAGACCCGGCCCCGCCAACTGAGGAGAGCTATGCCCGCGCCGGCCAGTATGCTGGCGGCGATGGCCGGGAAGGATGCATTGAAGCCCAGGAGGAGCCCCACCGCCGCGCCGAGGAGCCCCGCGTGCATCACCGCAAAACGGGCGGGGATCAGTTCCAGGTTGAGGATGAAGGTTCCCAGCACGGGAAAGCTCAGCCCCGATGCCAGGAGGGCTACGAGGGCCCGGCTGAAAAAGGGCATGGAAAAGAGACTCGCCAATTCAGACACCGGCCTCTCCCCCCGGCAGAGGGGAGGCGCCGCCCTCCTGGAAGCGGTATATGCGGCCGCACCCGGCTATGGTCCCCTCGTCGTGGGAGACCACCACGGCGGTAAGCCCCTTCAGCGCCTGCTGCTCCCGGATAATGCGCAGTAATTCCGCCCGGCCCCCGGCGTCCAGATTTGAGGTGGGCTCGTCCAGAAGCAGGAGTTCCGCCTCCATGGCCAGGGAGCGGGCCAGGGCCACCCGCTGGGTTTGGCCGCCGGAGAGTTCCTGTACGGGCCTCTGGGCCAGGGCCCCTATCCCCGCCGCCTCCATGGCCTCGTCCACCTTTTCCCAGTCCCGGCCCCTGAGGGGGCGGCCCAGTCCGGCCCTGCCGTAGCGGCCCATGGCCACCGCGTCCCGCACGCTTACCGGCAGGGCGCCCCCGGCGGTGTTTTGGGGCACGTAGCCTATGCGGAGCAGGGTTCCCCGGAAGCCCCGAAGCCCCGGCGCCCCGCCCAGCACGGAAAGGGAGCCCTCCCGGAGGCGGAGCAGGCCCAGGCAGAGCTTGAGGAAGGTCGACTTTCCCGCCCCGTTGGGCCCGCAGAGGGCGGTAATGCTGCCCCGCTCTATGTCAAGGGAGAGTTCCCGGAGTACGGCGCGTTTTCCGTATCCCGCGGTAACATTCCGGGCCTGAATGGCCGCGCCGGAGGATCCGGGCTCTGTCAGGGGCTCCATTCAGCGGGCGGCTTCGAGAAGGATCCGGGCATTGTAGCGGAACACATCCTCCAGGCTGAGGGTGCCGTCCTTGCCGGGGAAGTTGATCAGCTCCGCGTAGGCCGCCCCCGAGGCTTCGGCTATGGGCCGGCCCGAAGGCCCGTGGTAGTTGTCTATCACCAGGGCGGGGCCCAGCCTGACCATTTCCAGGATCACCGCCGGGGAAGGTTCCGCCGGGCCGTATTCGCCGGCCGGCTCAAAGCCCAGCCAGCGGGCGAAGGGGCTCTGCATACGCTGGACCACGGCCCTCTTGACGGGGTAGGCGGCGTCCACCTCGGCGCGGATACCCTCGGCAAAGGGCTCGAAGGTCCTCCACCAGGCTTCGCAGCGCTCCTCCGTTCCCAGAACTGCCGCGATCTTCCGGGCATCCGCGAGCAGGGCTTCGGGGCTGTTCGTGGGGTTGATCACGAGTTGGGCCGTCCCGGCGCTTCCCGCGGTGTCGGCCAGCCTTGAGGCAAAGGGCTCCCAGGCCGCGTAGATGATGAGGTCCGCTTCGGCGGCGGCCGCAAGGTCCGAAGGCTTCAGCTCATATTCCGGCGGGTGCCGGAAGGACAGGGGGGCCAGCACCCGGACATCCTCCGCCCCGGAGGCCCGGGCGACGGCGGCCACCCAGGAGGTGGAGGCCACCACCCGCTTACCGGCGGTATTGGGCGTTTCTTTCTTTCCCCGGGCGCCGAGGGGCGGGAGCATGACGAGGGCGAGAAACAGGGGAATCAAACGGCGCAGGATCCGCGCCCTGGATGAGAGTACCATGATTGTTCCTTGAAAGATGTTTCCGTCCGCGCTTCAGCCCGGAACGCCCCGCTTCATGCGGCGGCAGGCCCCGTCCGCAGCCACGCTCCGGCCGGGGTGTTGGAAGAGTCTAGCACATTAACGCCCCCCCGGCAAGCGTTGCGGGCCTCAGGAAAAACAGGGGATAAAAAAACCCGGCTCCCAAAAGGGCCGGGCTCAACGAGGCTGAACCGCCGCTTAGACGCCAACGACGGCGGTAACCTGGGGGACTTCCTTTTTCAGGTATTCTTCAATACCCATTTTCAGGGTCATTTCCGCCATGGGGCAGCCGCCGCAGGCGCCGGTCAATTTTACCGATACCGTGCCGTCGTCGGAGACAGAAATAAACTCCACGTCTCCGCCGTCAGCCTGAAGGGATGGCCGCACGTTGTTCAATGCCGCCCTTACTTGTTCCTCGAACATATAAACTCCTTTGGCGTTTGCCGATTTTAGAAGAATACCGGACCCGCGGGCACAAGCCGCTTCAGGGTTCCGCTCTCCCGAATTATGTTAAATATACACAACTTTACCGTTGATTGCAAGCGGCCGGAGCCGCCTCCCCGCTTGCCTCATGCTTTCACGGCGGGATGGGCCTGCCAGTCATACCCGCGGAGCCTATCTTACATCCTTCACCTTGCTTTTCTCCTTGATGATCTTCGCCTCCAGCTTGTCCATGAGCTTGTCAATGGCGGGGTTTAGCTCGAAATCGGTTTCCTTGACGTGGGCGGAAACGCCCCAGCGGAAGTTTACCTTGGCCTCGGCCTCAAATTCCTTGCCGTGGGTCAGCGTGACGAGCAGATCCACGATCATCTGTTCGGCGTTGGGTATCCGGGCAATCTTGCGGTTCAGATACTCCCGCCCCTCTTCTTTCAGGGTAAAGTGCACGGCCTTGATGTCCAAATTCATAAACGATCCTCCTTGGCTTGGTTAACGTGTATAGGACGAACCCAGATCGAGTTCATTCCGGTACTTTGAGACGGTGCGCCGGGCCAGGACTATGCCCTGACCGGCCAAAAATTCGGTTATCTCCTGATCCGAATAGCGGCGGCCCTCCCGGTCTATGAGTTCCCGGATCCGCTCCTTGACTCCGGTCTTGGAGTGTTGGGAGCCCCCGGATCCGGCGCCGCTGATGGAATTGCTGAAAAAATGCTTCAGCTCGAAGATGCCCCATTCGGTCTGCATATACTTACCGTTGGCCGTGCGGGATACGGTGGTCTCGTGCACGCCGAGCTCCTGGGCTATGTCCCGCAGGGTCAGCGGGGAAAGGTACTTGGGCCCCCGGGCGAAAAAGGCCCGCTGAAAATGCACAATGGCCCTCGCCACCCGTTTCAGGGTCCTTTCCCGCTGCCTGATCGAATTGATGAAGAATTTCGCCTCCCTGATGTTTTCCTTCACATAGTCTCTGGTCTCACGCTCCCCGCCGGGGGCTCCCCGCTCCCTGGGCCGGAGGGACATTTTCTTAAAGAAGGGGTCTATTCTCAATACGGGTATCTCCTCATCGTTTATTTTGATGATAAAGTTCCCGTCCCGGCTGAGGACCTGCACGTCGGGCACCACGTAACGGGTCTCCCCGGCGTCATACTGGCGGCCCGGAAAGGGGGAGAGGTCCTCCCTGATGCGCCGGAAAATCTCCCGGACTTCCTCCTCGCCGGTTCCGAGTCTCCGGGCGGCCTCGGCGAAGCGGCCCTTTTCCAGCAGCTCCAGGTGCTCCAGCGCCGCCTCCAGGTGTTCCGGCGCGTCCGGGAGGAGCCGGGCCTGGACTGCCAGGGATTCCCGGTAATCCCTGGCGCCGCAGCCCGGCGGGTCCAGGGCCCGCACCGTTTCCAGAGCCGCCCTCACGAGGGCCGGGTCCTCCCCCTCGGTCAACAATTCCGGGGGCTCCATGTGAAAGCCGTTTTCGTCCAGGTTCTGTATGATGAGTTCCCCTATGCGGCGTATCTCCCCGTCCAGGGGAAGGAGGCGCAGGTTCCAGAGCAGGTGTTCCTGCAGGGTTTCGTTCCGGGCCAGGGCCCCCTCGATGAAACGCTGGTGCCCGTCGGAAGCCTCGTCCCCGCCCCGCCGTATGAAGCCCGAATCCGAAGTGGCCTCAAAGTACTCTTCCTCCTCCCGCTGGGGCGCCGTAGCCTCGTCCAGGGAGACGGTGCTGTTGTCCGCCGCAACCTCCAGGGCCGGATTCCGCTCGATTTCTTCCGCTATCCTGGCCCGCAGGTCCAGAAGGGGCAGTTCCATCAGCTTTATGGACTGAAAGAGCTGGGGACTCATTCTGAACCGCTGTTCCTGAACCAGAGACTGGCGCTGAAGCTGCACGGAAAACCTCCGGGGCCCTGCCTTCGGGTAACCCTATCCCCAGTTTCACCCCGGCCCCGCACTTTGTCAAGAAACGCTGAGGGCGGCGCAGGAATTCTAAGTTTAACATGACAGGACGCCTTAAAAAATTACCGGGGGTCCTGTCAGCCGGGAAAAATATGGTGCCCCCCGGAGGTGCCCCCCATATTTCTTCCCGCTGCCACCCC
>JAISQV010000149.1 GCA_031273985.1 Spirochaetaceae bacterium
CGTAAACAAACATGGCCTACGTTGAATTTAAAGAAGTTTGCAAATACTACCGGCTGGGCGAGAACCGGATCTGCGCCGCGGATCATCTCAATTTCGGGGTTGAGCAGGGGGAATTCTGCGTCATCGCGGGCCCTTCCGGGGCGGGAAAAACCACCCTGCTCAATATGCTGGGGGGCATGGATTCCTGCGACGATGGGGAGATTTACCTCGACCGCCGGGAGGTAAGCGCCTTTAACGAATCCCGCCTCACCGAATACCGCCGCTACGATGTGGGCTTTGTGTTCCAGTTTTACAATCTGATACAGAATCTCACCGCCCTGGAGAATGTGGAGCTGGCCTCGGAGATATGCCGCACCCCCAGAGACCCCCGCGAAACCCTTGAGGCTGTGGGTCTTGCCGAGCGGATGAACAACTTCCCCGCGCAGCTCTCCGGGGGCGAACAGCAGCGGGTCGCCATTGCCAGGGCGCTGGCCAAGAACCCCAAGATACTGCTCTGCGACGAACCCACGGGCGCCCTGGACTACAACACGGGCAAGCTCATCCTCAAGCTCCTCTGGGAGAGCTGCCGGGAGACAGGAAAAACGATCATCGTCATAACCCACAATCAGGCCATTGGCCGCATGGCGGACCGGATCATCCAGGTAAAGAACGGGCGCATCGTCAGCGCGGAAAGTAATCCCTTTCCCCTGGGTGTTGACAAGATAGAGTGGTGATGGTTCCGGGCAGGACCTTTCTCAAAACCCTCTGGCGGGAAATACGGTCCAGCCTGGGCCGCTTTTTTGCGCTTTTTGCCATCGTCGCCCTGGGAACAGGATTCCTGGCGGGCCTCTTGGCAACTACCCCGGACATGAAATTCTCCATGGACCGCTATTTTGATGATACGGGAATGATGGATATTTTCATCAAGGGGACCCTGGGTTTAAGCGAGGCCGACGCGGCGGCGCTGCGCCGGCATGAGGCGGTAGAAAAACTGCTCTGTGCGCGGGTGCTCGATGTCCCGGCGGCTGTTTCGGGGGGCGAGGAACTTACCGCGCGGGTCTATGGCCTTGACCTCCCCGGCGCCTTCGCCCCCGGCGCGGTGAACCGGCTGGAACTCCTCGAAGGGCGTATGCCCGCCTCTCCCGGTGAATGTCTGGCCCAGCAGGGCGGGGGCTACTTCGCCCGTCTTGCGCCGGGGGCGGCCGTCACGCTAAGCGGCGGCGCCTCCTTCAGGATCACGGGCTTCACCGTTACCGGGGTGGTCAAGAGCCCCCTCTATGTTGCCACCGACCGGGAGCCCAGCACCGAAGGAAACGGCAGGATAGGCGCCGTGCTCTACGTGTCCGAGGAATGCTTCGATCTCCCCGCCTACACGGACTTCTTCATCACCCTCAAGGGCGCCGGGGAGCAAATCGCCTTTACCGAGGCTTATCAATCCCTGGTGGACGCCGGGGTAAGCGCCCTGGAAGGCCTGGGAAGGGCCCGGGGCCCCCTGCGGGAGGCGGAGATTCGCGCGGAGGCCCGCTCCGGGGCCCTGGCGGAACTAGAGCGGGCGGAAGCCGCCTACCTGGCGGGGCGGGAACGCGCCGGGGAGGAGCTGGCCGCAGCCCGGGCCCGCCTGGAAGCCGCCGCCGGGGAGCTGGCCGCCGCTCAGGAGGAGCTGGACCGGGGCTGGGAGCGGCTTCACGGGGAGCGGGGCCGCGCCGAGGCGGAATTCGCCGTCCAGGAGGAGGCCCTGCGCCGGGGAGCGGAGCAGATCGCCCAGGCCCGCTCCGCCCTGGAGGAGGCCGGCGCCGCGCTGGAGGCAAACCGGGAAACCGTGGAAAAGACCCGGTCCTCCTGGTTCAGGATGCTCTTCCCCCAGGCGCGCCGGGGCGTGGCCCAGTACGATGAGGGTCTTGCCCGCTACGAGGCGGGCCTGGCCCGGATCAGGGAGGAGACGGAGCGGCTGGAGGAGGGGCGGCGGCTCCTGGAGGAGGGGCGGCTGAGCGCCGGGGCGGCCTTTGCCGGCGCGGAAACGGAACTGCGGCAGGGGGCGGCGGAACTGGAGGAGGGGCTGGAGCGGCTCCGGGGGGGGCGCGGCGAATTTGAGGCCCGCCGGAGGGAGGCCGAGGCGGAACTTGCCCAGGCGGAGCGGCGTATCCGGGAAGGGCGGCGGGAGCTGGAGAACATGGAGATTCCCGAAAGCCGCTGGTACGTGCTGGACCGGAACGCCAATGTGGGGGCCGTAACCTACGGGATGAACATAGAAAAGATCGCCGACCTCTCCAAAGTCTTCCCCCTGTTCTTCATGCTCGTGGCGGCCCTGGTGGCCCTTACCACCATGACCCGCATGGTGGAGGAGGAACGGGGCCAGATAGGAACCCTCAAGGCCCTGGGTTTCAGAAAGCGGGCCATCTCGGCGAAGTACCTTGCCTACTGCGGAATCACCGGGGTCCTCGGTTCCGCGGCGGGAATGCTGGCGGGCTTCCGCATCCTGCCCGTCATCATCTACCGCGCCTTCGGAACCATCTACCGCCTGCCGCCGCCCCTGACCCCCTTCAACTGGACCATTGCCCTTGTCAGTTGCGGCCTCGTCCTGCTCTGCACCATAGGCGCAACCCTGGCGGCCTGCGTTGGCTCCCTCTGGGAAAAACCCGCCGCCCTGCTCCTCCCCCGGTCGCCGAAACCGGGAAAGCGAATCTTTCTTGAGTACATACCCTTCATCTGGCGGCGCCTCAAATTCACCTACAAGATCAGCGCCCGGAATCTGCTGCGCTACAAGAGGCACTTTTTCATGACCCTCACGGGAATTGCCGGCTGCACGGCGCTGATCCTTACCGCCTTCGGCCTCCGGGATTCCCTCATCGACATAGCCCGGACACAGTTTTCCCGCATCCTGAAATACGATCTCCGCGTGGAACTGAAAGACGGCGCTGAACCGGACGCGGTGTTGACAGCATTTCTGTCGCGCTTCGGGGAAGGCTCCTGGACCCCGGTGCGGAGCGGCTCCGGCTATATCCTCGACGGGCGGAACCGTTACAGCGCGGAACTGTTTGTACCTGCGGACGGGGAAAGGCTGGGCGAGTTTATCACCCTCCAAAACAGGAAAACCGGCAAAAACCTGGACTTCCCCGATGACGCGGTGATCATCACAGAAAAAATGTCGGAACTCCTCGGCCTCGGCCCCGGCGCTGAAATAACCCTGGAAGACGCCTCCGGGAAGCGCGCGCGGCTCACCGTTACCGGCGTTACCGAAAACTATGTGGGAATCCCCGTATACCTGGGCGCGGCCTCCTGGGAGAAACTTTCGGGCAGGGCCCTCTCCTTTCCGCTGCTCCTCGTAAAGACGGGCCTGCGCGGCCTTGCCGCCCAGGACGCTGCGGCGGCGGAAGTGCTCTCCGGCGAGGCGGCGGAGGCGGGCTTCACCTCGGAGACCCAGGAATCCTGGACCCGGCTCCTCCAGAGCATCAGCTTCGTGGTGCTGGTCCTGATAGCCGCCGCCGGGGGGCTGGGGGCGGCGGTACTCTTCAACCTGACCAACATTAACATCACCGAAAGAAGCCGGGAACTGGCGACCCTCCGGGTGCTGGGCTTTCGCCGCCGGGAAGCCGCGTACTACATCTTTCGGGAAATCGCCATCCTCACCATCATAGGCGCCGCCGCGGGACTGGCCCTGGGAGTGCCCCTCCACCGTTTCATTATCTCCGTGGCGGAGAATCCCGACCTCATGTTTGGCCGCCGCATAGCGCCCCTGAGCTACCTCCTCTCGGCGCTCTTCACGCTGCTCTTTTCACTCCTCGTGGACCTGCTCATGGTAGGCAAAATAAACCGCATCAACATGGCGGCGTCCCTCAAGTCCCCGGATTAAGGTTAAGCCCCCCTGTAACGGCTAAACTTGACTCATAAATAAGGGCGTATAAAGAAGGACCAAGAGTTACACTTTCCGCTGCGGTATAAAGGAAAAGTAAAGGCGCACGAGGGGTACACCAAGGCTCACTTTCCCATTATGGAACTGAGGGAAAGTAGAGGGAAAGTAAAGGAAGACAAGAAAAGTACCACTGGACTCTCATATTCTTCTCCTTATCTTCCCTTCTTCGCCTTCGTGGTTTTTATTTTTGGGGATTGGTAATTAATCGTCGAGTTGTGGGTCAAGTTTAGCTGTAACGGGCCAGCGCAAAAGGAATCGCTGCCGGCAGCCAGGACAGTAACACTACCGCCGCAAGGATGATGCGCCCCCGGAGGCTCGTGGTTTTTGCGTAAAGCGCTGTTTCACCCTCTCCGGCGCTCCCGGCGCTCAGTTCCAGAAGGAGTTCGTCTATGCTGCCGCATATATCCTTGGGGTTCACCAGCCGCTTCTTTTCCGTGAGAAAGCTGAAGATACGGAAGGATTCGCCCAGGAGTTCCCCGAAAAGTCCGGGCAGCTTCAGGTCCGGCCTCACGGAGGAGCGGGAGAGCATGATCAGGGCTTCCAGGGTGAGGCCCCGGCCCAGGCCGGTACGGAGCGCCCCGGCGGTGATTCGGAGGGGGCCCAGGCTGAGGAGAACCCTGCCATAGGGAACGAGGAGGTTTACGAGGGTTATGCTGAGGATGATGAGGATCGCATTGGGAAGCCGGGGCCGTCCGCCGGAAAGCCAGAGAAAGAGCGAAAAGAGGAGGAATTGTGCGGCCCTTCCGCCCACTTCAGGGTTAAAGAGCAGCGCCGGCAGGACGAGAAGTCCCGCGGCGCAGAGGTCCCGGCTTGAAAAAAACCGGGACCAGCGTTTCCGGCGGAGGAGACGGCTTTCCGCGTTATCTTTCACGGCTCTCTCCGGAGGGGCCGCCTGGGGGCCCTTTGAACAGGGAATGTTCGGCGTACCACCTGGACCTCCGGCTGAAGTATTCGCAGAAAAGCCCCAGGGCGGCGCCGCTCACGAGACCCATGGCCAGCAGGGGGGGCGCGATGTAGCGGACACTCCGGCCAAAGACAAAAAAGCGGGCCAGCGCAAGTTGGCTCAGGTTGGAAACCATGGCTCCGGCTACGCTGGTTCCGGCGAAGCCAAGCCGCCCCCGGCAGAAGCGGCGCAGGCCAAACATGGAAAGCGCGGAGAGCAGGGTTCCTGCCGCGGAAAAGAGAAAAACGTATGAAAACAGGGTTCCTGTTATCAGGGCCTGGCCCAAAATCTTGATCGCCGTAACGAGGAGCAGTGTTGCCAGGGGAAATATATCTATCGCCAGCATGATGGGGAGATTTGCTATGCCCAGGCGCATGAAGGGAAGGGGTTTGGGGATAAGGTATTCTATTGTGGAAAGAAAGAGGCAGAAAGCTCCGAGAAGCGCAGCGTTTCTGCGCTGTTCTCCGGCGGCGGCATCGTTACCAGGTGAAGACATCGGGTTCGCCCTTTCCGGAACCGGCGCCCTCTATCATGAGAAAAACTCCGTTGGGCAGGCAGGCATTCCAGGCGCCGTGGCTGCGGATATGCCCCGCCGCCACGCAGGTCTGGTTTTCACAGGGCGAGGAAAGAACCCGCGCCCTGCCGCCGGATATTTCCACCACCGTAGTGCCCAGGGGTCCGGCGACGGCTACCTGTTCTTCCGCGTCCAGGGGGAATATCCAGGAGCCGCCGGTCCCGCGTATCGTTACACGGGCTTCCCCCGTTGAGGGCCGGTAAGCCCCCAGGGCGGCGAGGGCGGTGAGGCCCAGGGCGAGGGCCATGACCGGTATATCCAGGACCTTGAGGAGCCGTCCCGTTAAGGGCCGCCCTGTCAAGGGCCGCTTCATGGCGGCAAACCGCCCGTTTCCGAAAGCCTCACCCGCCGTACACGGCGATCATGACCCCCGCGGCAATGGCGGTTCCTATGACGCCGGCCACATTGGGGCCCATGGCGTGCATCAGGAGGAAGTTGCCGGGGTCCTCCTCAAGGCCCACCTTGTTGGAAACCCGCGCCGCCATGGGCACGGCGGATACGCCGGCGGAACCGATGAGGGGGTTTATCTTTTCCTTGAGGAAAAGATTCATGAACTTGGCCACGAGGAGCCCCGACGCGGTGGCGATGGCGAAGGCCAAAAGCCCCATTGCCACGATGATCAGGGACGAGGGGTTGAGGAAGCGTTCCGGCGTCATCTGACTCCCCACGCCCAGGGAGAGAAAGATCGACACAATGTTGATCAGCTCGTTCTGGGCGGTCTTGGAGAGCCGCTCCACCACGCCGCACTCCCGGATAAAGTTACCGAACATGAGGCAGCCTATGAGGGCCGCCGCCGAGGGTATGAGGGCTATGGCCAGCCCGAACACCAGGAGGGGGAAGAATACCTTTTCCGCCTTGGAAACCTGCCGGAGCTGTTTCATCCTGATCAGGCGCTCCTCCCGGCTGGTGAGGAGCCTCATGATCGGCGGCTGTATGATGGGCACCAGAGCCATGTAGGAGTAGGCCGCCACGGCTACGGTGGCCATGAGGTGGGGGGCCAGTTTCGCGGCGATGTATATCGTGGTGGGGCCGTCGGCGCCGCCTATGATGGCCACGGAGCAGGCTTCCCGGAGATTAAAGGCCACATCCGGCAGATAGTTTGCCAGGGATATGCCGAAGAGGGTGCCGAAGACGCCGAACTGCGCCGCCGCCCCCAAAATGGCCGTCTTGGGGTTGGCGATGAGGGGGCCGAAGTCCGTCATGGCCCCTATGCCCATGAAGATGATCAGGGGAAAGAATTCGTTTCCCACCCCCGCCTCGTAGATAATGTGCAGGAATCCGTGCGGGGCGTCGCCCATGCCGCCGAAGGGAATGTTGACAAAGACCGTGCCGAAGCCTATGGGGATCAGGAGCAGGGGCTCAAATTCCTTTACCGCCCCCAGGTAGATGATCAGAAAGCCCACGGCCACCATGAGCAGTTCCATCCAGCCCTTGACCGTGGTGGTCTTGTACTGCCCCGTGGCCTCGTCCATGACCGTGGTTTCCTTGGGCACCGCATCGGTAACAAAGGCGTAGAGGCCCGTGGTCACGGCAATATTCTTGATGAAGCTTCCGAAGGAGACCCGGGGTATCTCCCGGCTGTTGGGGATGATCCCCCCCAGGTTGCGGAAGCTGGGAAGATCCGAGGCGGCGCCCTGAGCCTCGGCCCGGGGCCCCAGGGATGCGCTGATGAAGGAAATGGCGAAGGCCCCCGCCAGTATGATGAGGCAGACCCTGGCTACAAAGGCCGGATTCTTTTTAAGCTCTCGTGACATCGACGATCCCCCCGCCTAACTTATTTCCGCAATGGGCTGCTGGGAGGCCACCTGGGCCCCCGTGGCCGCGAGGAAATGCACCTTTCCCGAGGCGGTGGCCTTGATCTCAAGCTCCATCTTCATGGATTCGATGATAATGATCGTATCGCCGGACTTGACCTGGGCCCCTTCGGCCACGGCGTAGCGGATGATCGTCCCCGCCACGGGGGCGGGAAGCACCGTACCGGCGCCGGAAGGCGGCACGGGGGCTGCCTGCACGGGGGCCGCCGCCACGGCTGCCGTTCCGGCGGGGGCCACTACCACATCGTAGGACGCGCCGTTTACGCTGACGCTGTACCGTTCCGCCTGGCCGGGCGCCGCCGCTGCGGGCGCCGGCACGGCTTTGGCCTCAGGCTCCGGCTTGAAGACCACGGGCCCCTCGGCGCGTTTCTTGAAGAATTCCGGGGCCACCTTGGGAAACATGGCGTAGGTAAGCACATCCTCGGCGCTGACGGAGTCCCCGCCCAGCAGCTTCTTTGTTTCCCCTTCGAGTTTATCGTACTCATCGGGAATGTCATCCGCCGGGCGGTGGGTAAC
>JAISQV010000269.1 GCA_031273985.1 Spirochaetaceae bacterium
CCCCCGCAACGCCCCCGTTGGGGGGCTCGATGCCCCCCAAACCCCCTAGCCCGGGGGGATGCGCCCAAAGGGGGAAGCCCGGCCCGGAGAGTTAGCGGTCCCGGCGTACCTTGCCCAGAAGCCTGTCCCGGCGGTAGCGCAGGGCTTCCCCGAAGGCGCCGGGGCCCTGTTCCAGGGCTTTTTCCACCAGGGCCAGGGCCAGGGCCGGGTTGCGCTCCCGCCACTCCGCCTCTATGGCCCGGCGTATCACGGCCTCGGGGCAGCCCAGGGCGGCGGCGGCTTCCAGAAGGGCCCGCCCGGTGCGGTGGTCCCCGCCGGGAGAGTCCGGGGGGCATTGCCGCAGCCAGTGCAGGGCCAGGCGCTCAATGTCGCCCCGGTAGCGTTCCAGGGCGCTCTCCGGCTGCGCGGCAATATCGGCGAAGGCGGCGAAGAGGCTTGCCAGGCCGGCAATGTCCCGCACATTGTGGGCGCTGATCAGGTCCAGCCTTTCGGTGCGGCCCGTTTTAAGGAAGTCAAACCAGATGTCCGGCGCTTCCGCCCCCGGCACATCCCCGTCCCGCTCCAGCCCTAGGGCCTGCGTCTCGATGACCCCCTGGGAGCAGGAGGGAAGCACCCGCTTCCAGAGCCGCCGCGCCGGGTGCAGCAGGTCCGCGTGGTGGTACTCCGGCAGGGGCATCCCCATGAAAAGGCAGCGGGTCTTGAGGATTTGCGAATCGAAGGTCTTGCCGTTGTAGGTAACGACCAGCAGGGGGCGCTCCCCGGAGGGGCGGAATTCCGCCAGCAGGGCCGTCAAAAAATCAGGCTCTCCGGGAAAGTCCAGCAGCAGGTACTGCTCCACCGCAAGGCGCCACGCGCCACGCCACGCGCCTGTACCGGGGGAGAGACGCCCGAAGGCGGCGAGAAAGGCCACGGTCCCCGCTGCAATGGAAAGGCCCGTGGTTTCCAGATCGAAGAAAAGAAGGTCCTCGGGGAGCAGCTTCCCGCCCGCCCCGGCATCGGCCAGGTAGTGCCGCAGATCCGGAATCAGGATGCTCAGGGGCCGGGGCAGCTCCTGCGGGAGCCCCCCGGAAAGAGGCGGCGCAAAGTCCAGCGTTACCCGCCGCCGGGCCGACTTGAAGCCCAGGGGCTCCCAGCCAGCCGGGGCCTCCGGGCCCGTCTCCGGCGCGGCGCTTTCCGGCAGCGCGGCGGGCGGGCGGGGAGCGCCGGTCTTCCGGATCAGGCGCAGGCGGTTCTTGAGGCTCACCGCGTTTCCCCGGCCAGAGCTTCCAGAAAGGCCAGGGTCCCGGCCTTGTTCCCCCCGGCCCCCACGCAGGAGGGGCAGCCGGTCCCGCAGGGGCAGTCCGCCAGAACGCGGTACAGGGGAAGGAACAGATCCCCCGCCCTCCCGCCCAGGGCCTCGGCCAGCCCCGTGCCGCCGGGGTAGCGGTCGTAGACAAAGAGCGCGGGAATGCCGAAGTGGGGGTCCCGGATCCGCTCGGCCAGGCCCAGGTCCCGTGAATCGCAGAGCAGGTACACCGGGGCAATCTGCCGGAGCAGCGTCCCGGCCCCGCTCAGCATGGAGGCGGCGTCTTCATCGTCCCGCTCCGCCAGCAGCCGCCCCGCCGCCGTCCCCTCCCCAAAGAGCAGCGCCAGGGCGCGGGTCTGCATCTCCTCCTCCGCCAGATCGATGTCGCCGTAACCTATGTTTTCGTGGGTATGGAAGCGTATCTTCTTGAATTTGGAAACCTGGGAGCGCACCAGCACGTCGCAGACCACGCCCCGGCCCTTTTCCCCGTAGGAATACTGTTCATCCTCGCTCAGCACCTTGAGGTCGGTCTTTACGAGGCCGTCAGTAAAATAGTTCACCTCCGCTTCCCGCACAAGGCACTTCCGGTTCGCTATGTCCAGGTCTTCCACCAGGTACTGCCTGCCCCGGTGCAGGTACACGGCGTTCTTGAATATCAGCTCCTTGGCGCTTGGCCGGTCCATCTCCCCTATGACCGTGTTCCGGCCCTTCGTAACATCGACGATTACCACATTGTCCGCCGTGGCGGAGCGCAGGCTGATCCCCTCGGCGGGAAAGGAACGCTCCGCCCAGTGGTACTTCCCCCCGGTGTGGCGCACTATCCCGGCCTCCTCAAGATAATCCAGCGCCGCTACGGCCCCCTCGCCGAAGGGCTCTTCCCCACGCTCCATGATCTCGTCCCTGAAGGGAAGCTCAAAGCAGGCGCATTTTATGTGGTCCGTAAGAATGTAGGGATTGTCCGGGTCCACGCGCCCCTCCTCCATGCTCTTCCCGAAAAACCAGTCCGGGTTTTTCATGATGAACTGATCCAGCGGCGCCGCCGAGGCGATGAACACGGACACCGACGTGCCTCCCCGGCGGCCCGCCCTGCCGGACTGCTGCCAGAAGGAATTGAAGGAGCCGGGGAAGCCCGCCACCACGGAGGCGTCCAGCCCGCCTATGTCTATGCCCAGCTCCAGGGCGTTGGTGGACACCACCCCCTGAATGGCGCCCTCCCGGAGCCCCCGCTCAATTTCCCGCCGCTCGCTGGGCAGGAGGCCCCCCCGGTAGGCCTCCACCCGGATCCGGGAATTATCGGTAAACATATTGGCCAGGTCCTCGTTCACATAGGCGGCGGCCACCTCGGTTTTTACCCGCGAATGGGCGAAGAGTATCGTCTTTATCCCCGCCTTGAGAAAGGCCAGCATCCAGCGGCGGCTCTCCGTAACGGCGCTGCGCCTGATCCCCTGCACAGCGTCCACCAGGGGCGGGTTGTAGAGGATGATACGCTTCTCCCCCTGGGGCGCGCCGTTACGGTCCACCAGGCTCACCTCCTCCCCGGTGAGCATCTCCGCCAGCTCCCTGGGGTTGGCAATGGTCGCGGAACAGAGGATAAAAACCGGCCTTGAGCCGTAGAAGGCGGCGATACGGCGGAAGCGCCTCAGAAGATCCGCCACATGGCTGCCGAAGACCCCCCGGTAGGTGTGGGCCTCGTCCACCACCACGTATTTGAGGTTGGAGAAAAATTTGATCCACCGGGGATGGTTCGGCAGCACCCCGGCGTGCAGCATATCGGGGTTGGAGATGATGATCCGCCCCCGGTCCCGGGCCGCCGTGCGGAGGCTCTCCGGGGTGTCGCCGTCGTAGGTGGCCACGGTGATCCCCGAAAGGGCCGGGGGAGCCCCCGGCTTCGGGCTATCCCCCGGCAGCCCGGAATCTCCCGGCGGCGCGGAATCCTGCGGGGCAAGGATCAGCTCGTTAAGCTCCGACTGTTGATCCTGGGAAAGGGCCTTGGTGGGAAAGAGGTAGAGCGCCCGGGCCTTCTCATCGCGGAGCAGTGCGTCGAGGGCGGGAAGATTGTAGCAGAGGGTCTTTCCCGATGCGGTGGGCGTTACCACCACTACATTTTTCCCCGCCCGCACTGTGTCCCAGACCTCCCGCTGGTGCGTGTAGATGCTGCTTATCCCCCGCGCGCGCAGGGCCCCCGCTATACGCCTGTCCAAATCCGGGGGAAAGGGGACATAGCTGCCCTCCCGGGCGGGAATAAGCCGGTTTTCGACAATGTGATCCGCAAAAGAGGGATCCCCGAGGATCCGGGCCAGGCCGTCATGCATATCTTTCCATTGTACCCCTTAAAAATATCAAACGTAAAGTATCGACAACCGCTGAATCCATAACCTATAATGAGTGTGGAGGTTCTCATGTCCGAGGTCTTATCTATCGTTCTTGGCGGCGGCAAGGGAACCCGGTTGTTTCCCCTAACCCAGGCCAGGGCAAAGCCGGCAGTCCCCTTTGGCGGAAAATTCCGCCTGGTGGACATCCCCATCTCGAACTGCATCAACGCCGATCTCCGGCAGATATACATTCTGACCCAGTT
>JAISQV010000286.1 GCA_031273985.1 Spirochaetaceae bacterium
CCAGCAGCCGCCCCGGAGGAATACGTACACGCCGGTGGAGATGAATACGGCTGTATAGGCGACAAAGCCCATGACCGCATCGGCCCAGCCGCCCCAGGGTCCCGCCGAACCGGTAACGCGGGCTATGTTGCCGTCCACGCAGTCGAGGATCGAGAAGAGGTTGAGGATCAGGGCGCCCCAGAGGGGGAGCCAGAAGCCCGGCAGGGAGAGGAGCGTCCCGCCCGCCAGGCTGAAGAGGACTGAAAGGTAGGAAACCGTGTTGGCCCTGAGACCGAGTTTGAGGGCCAGCCAAGTGACGGGGATCGAAAGGGGGCGCAAAATGAAGCGGGTCCAGAGGCCGTCGCTCAGTTTCTTTTCCGGCGGGAGGGAATCCCGTATGTGGCGCAGGGTGTACCTGGTACGCATATATTATAGTATAACCAAGGGGCCTTCCCCGGCAATGCTTGCCGGCCCGGCGGCGCTTGGTTTGACATTTCAGGACGCTTCTGTATTATTCATAACACAATGCGGGAAATAAGGAAACCATGACCATAGTCCATGTGCTTGAACCCTTTGCGACCGGCGTTACTTCGGCGATTGCCGCCCTTACGGAGCAGTTGAGCGGCCTGGAGCATGTGGTGGTTCACGGCGCCAGGACCGGCGCGGATACGCAGGAGGCGGTGCGGCGGCGTTTTCCGCCGGGGGTGCGCTTCATTCCCTGGATTCAGGTAGTCCGCGAGATCAGCCCCTCGAAGGATGTCCGCGCCCTGGGGGAACTCATGGGCATCCTCGGGGCCTTCAGGGACACGGAGACGGTGGTGCACCTCCACTCGTCAAAGGCGGGCTTCCTGGGGAGGCTTGCCTGCGCGCTGCTCCGTATAAGGCCGGTGGTCTACACGCCCCACGGCGCTTCCTTCATCCGCACCGACATAGGCCCGCTCAAGCGGGGGCTTTTCCGGCTGCTGGAACGCGTGGGGGGGCGCTTCGGCGGGGTTGTGGCGGGCTGCGGGCCCTCGGAGGCGGCGCTTTACTCGGCCCTGGGGAAGCCGGCCCTCTGTATCCCCAACGGCGTGGCCCTTCGCGCCCCGGCGGGGCTGAAGCGGGAGCGGCGGGCGAGCTTCACGGGGCTGGCCTCGGCGCAGAAGGACCCCGCCTTTTTCAACCGCGTCGCCCTGGCCCTGCCGGACCATTCCTTTTGCTGGATAGGGGACGGCCCCCTGCGGGGCAAGCTTTCCGCCCCCAACATCACCGTTACCGGCTGGACGGGCCGGGAGGCGGTGGCCGAAGAGCTGGAAAGGTCGGAGGTGTTTCTTTCCACCGCCGCCTGGGAGGGGCTCCCCTACGGCGTTCTGGAGGCGATGAACGCATCCTGCGCCCTGCTCCTGCGGGATGTTCCGGGCAACCGCGATCTGGTCCGGCCCGGAGAGAACGGCTACCTGTTCCGCAGCGAGGGGGAGGCGGCGGAACTGCTTTCCCGTATGCTTGCCGACAGCGGGGGGCTCCGGGCCATGGGGCGGAAAAGCCGGGAGCTTGCGGAGGCGGAATATTCGGTGGAGAAGATGGCCGCCTCCTACGGCAGGCTCTACGAGGCCCTGCTCCGGGGGGAGTCATGACGGCGGCGGGCTTTTTTTACACGCTCCTTATCTGGCCCATGCGAGCCTTCATCGAATTCCTCTTTGTCTTTTTCAGCCGCACCTTTTACGATACCGGGCTGGGGATAGTCTTTCTGAGCCTCGCGGTGAATGTCCTGCTCCTCCCCCTCTACACTGTGGCGGAACGCTGGCAGAAGGAAGAGCGGGAGATGCAGGCCCGGATGAAGGAAAAGCTTTTTTCCATCAGGGCTGTCTTCCGGGGCGATGAGCGGCAGATGATCATCAGCGCCTACTACCGGCAGATGCATTATTCCCCGCTCTTCGCCCTGAAGGCCAGCGCAGGGTTTCTGCTGCAGATCCCCGCCTTTTTTGCGGCCTATCAGTTCCTGTCCCACACCTCGTCGCTGGCGGGGGAACAGTTTCTCTTTCTCCGCGACCTCGGCGAGGCGGACGGGCTTCTGCGCGCGGGCGGCGGGGCCTTTAACGTCATGCCGGTGATCATGACGGCGGTGAATCTTGTCTCCGCCTCGGTCTACACGAAGGGGCAGAGCCTGCGGGAAAAGCTCCAGCTTGCCGGCATGGCCCTCCTCTTTCTGGTACTGCTCTACCGTTCCCCTTCCGGGCTGGTGCTGTACTGGACGGCTAACAATGTCTTTTCCCTGGGAAAGAATCTGGCCCTGGCAAAACTCAAGAGACCGGCCCTGGCCCTCCAGGTACTGACCTCCGCCTTTGCCCTCGTGCTCCTGGGGGGGGCCCTTTCGGGAACATTCGATGTGGACCGTTACCGCTTCCTCTTCGCCGCTGCCGGGGCGCTCCTGCTGGCGGCGCCCTTCGTGTGGAAGGCCCTGATCCGCCATGCGGAAAGACTCCCCTCCCAGGGGGCGCTCTACGCCTCGTCATTCATCCTCCTGGGGCTTCTCCTGGGCCTCCACATCCCCGCCCAGGTGATCGCAAGCTCCGTCTCCGACTTTGACGGGCCCTGGGGCTTTTTGCTGCGGACCTTCACCCAGAGCCTCGCCCTGACAGCGGGGATTCCTCTTCTCCTCTGGGCCTTTGCCGGGACAGTTCTGCGGAAGCTCCTTGCCCCCCTTGCCAGTATGCTGGCCCTGTCCTCACTGATCTGCGTATTCGCCCTCAGCGCCTCCTACGGCGTCATGACCAACAGCTTCAAGTTTGAAGACCCCCAGTTGATAAGCCGGGCCTTCCCCCTCTGGGTCAGCGGCGCAGCCCTGCTGGCCTCGGCGGCGGTGCCCGCTGTTTTTACGCTGCTCAAAAAACAGCATATCCTTTCCCTGTTGTACAATGCCGCCGCCGCCGCGCTCCTCATCTTTGGGATCATCAACATGACGGCCCTGGGCGCGGAAGCCCGGACCCTGGCGGCGCTCCGGGACGGCGGCCCGGCGCAGGCTGCGGGGGAGGCCGTATTCCCCCTTACCAGGGAGGGGAACAACACCTTTATCATGTTCCTCGACCGGGCCGTGGGGACGGCCATGCACAAGACCCTCGAAAAAATGCCGGACCTGGAGGAAGCGCTGGACGGCTTCGTCTGGTACCCCAACACCCTCTCCTTCGGGCACTGCACCGTCACGGGCCTCCCCGCCATGATGGGGGGCTACGACTATACCCCCGCGGCCATGGACAGCCGGAGGGACGTGCCCCTGCGGGACAAGGTAAACGAGGCCCTGACCCTCCTGCCGCACATTGCGGGGGAAGCCGGGGTCCGGGTCTCCATCACCGATCCGTCCATGGCCAACTTACAGTTGGTCCCGGATCTTTCCGTGTTTCAGGGCATACCCAATGTTACCGCGCAGAATCTTGACGGCCGCTTCAACAAACGTTTCCTCGCGGAATTCCCCCAGGAGGAAGAGAGCGCCCTGGCGGGTTTTGACTTCGATATTCTCTTCCGCTACGGGTTGTTCAGGATAGCCCCCCCGGCGCTGCGTTACGGGATACATTACAAGGGCCTCTGGTGGCGGGACGGCGCTTCCAACGCATACGGGCGCGGGGTAACGGAATACGCGAGCCTCTACTACCTGGGCGATGTATGCGCCGCCGATGACGGGGGCGATACCCTGAATATTTTTATGAACGAAACGCCCCACGAGCCGGGCGCCTACGATGCGGGACTGCTGCCCCGGCCCGGAGTTATTCGTTACAGTGATGAAGAACTGGCCTACTTTGGCTCCGGGGAGACCGCCTCCTATATGTACACCTTCATGGCGGCCATGCGGGCCCTAAGCCGCTGGCTGGAAACCCTGAAGCGTCTCGGCGTTTACGACAACACGCGGATCATCATAGTCTCGGATCACGGGGACAGCCAGAATGCCGCCCCCTTCGAATCGGGCATGGAGGCATACAACCCCCTCCTCCTGGTGAAAGAGCGCAATTCCCGGGGGCCCCTGGCCGTCTCCCCGGACTTCATGACCAACGCCGATGTCCCCTCCCTGGCCCTGGCGGACATGGCCAATCCGGTGAATCCCTCCCTGTCCCGGCCCGTCAATTCCGCCGCCAAAGAGGTTCCCCTCACGGTCTCCCAGGCGGTATCCTTCCAGCCGCGCCGCCACGGGCCCTACGTTTTCTCCCTGAGCGGGACGCGGAAACTTCTCGCCAAAAATATTTTCAGCGCCGCCTCCTGGGGCCCCTGGGAGGAAGTTTCCCCATGAAAATTGCCTATGTGTTTTTTTTCCTGTTCCTGTGCACAGCATCCCTGCCGGCTTACATCGATCCCGGCACGGGCAGTATGCTCTTTTCCCTGCTGACGGGCCTTACGGTAACGATTTTCTTCTTTTTCAGGAATCTGATCATCCGCCTCAAGAGCGGCGCCCTGTTCAGGAAGAAGGGCGCGGTCTCCCGGCGCCGGCATTCTTTGGTGCTCTACTCGGAGGGGAAACAGTACTGGAATGTATTTAAGCCGGTGCTGGAAGAGCTGCTCCGCCGGGAAATCCCCGCGGTGTACTACACAAGCGGCGAAGACGATCCGGGCCTTGCCTTCCCCGCGCCGCCGGAATTACTGGAAAAGGCCCATATAGGAAAAGGCAACGCCGCGTACCGCACGCTGAATTTCCTCGAAGCCGATATATGCCTCATGACGACCCCCAGCCTCGACGTATTCCAGCTCAAGCGCTCACCGGGGGTTAGCTGCTACGCGCATCTGGTTCACGCGCCAAGCGACATGACCCTCTACCGGCTCTTCGCCTTTGACTACTACGATGCGCTCTTCCTTTCCGGTGAATACCAAAAGAGCGGCATCAGAAAACTTGAAGCCCTGCGGGGGACCAAACAGAAAAAGCTTTTTGTTACCGGCTGCACCTACCTTGACGTGCTTGCGGAGCGCGCAGAAAAACTGCCGCCCCGCAAAGCGGGAAAGACCGTCCTGGTGGCCCCCTCCTGGGGCTCCAACGCCCTTTTGAAGCGCTTCGGCATGAGGCTGCTCCGCCCCCTGGCGCAGAGTTCCTGGCGCGTCATTATCCGCCCGCACCCCCAGAGCCTCCTCGTGGAAACCGACACCATTACTACCCTGAAGGAACAGCTTGCGCCCTTCAGGAATGTGTCCTGGAACTACGACAGTGACAACCTTGAGGCCCTTGCCCAGGCGGATATTCTGCTCTCCGACTTTTCAGGGATCGTGTTTGATTTCGCGTTCCTCTTCGAGCGGCCCGTGCTGTACCCCCGCTTTGATTTTGACAGGCGGCCCTATGATGCCGGCGACATTGAGGAGGAGCCGTGGACCTTCCGGGCGCTGCGCGAGTTCGGCGTGCCCCTGGAGGAGCGCAGCTTTGCGGAGATAGAAACAGTGCTGGAGGGGGCCGGGGGAACGGAGCGGCGGGAGGCGGTGCGGAAACTTAGGGCGGAAGCGTACCAGTATCCGGGGGAAGCGGGAAAGCGGACTGCGGACGCGCTGGAAGCGCTGCAAGCAGATCTGCGGGCAGGGCCGCAAACATCAGTGTAAGCACAACTTCGGATTCGGAATTGGGGCGCATCCCCGGTGTTTCACACCGGGGACCGGGCTATCCGCTCCAATTTTTTTTGCCCGGAAGGGCAAAAAAAGATTTCCGCTTCTATCCCTTGCGCGAAGACCTGACGGCCGTACCTAATGCCGCGGCGCCTGTTTCAGAAATTCTGAATTTAACCACTTTTCCGCTAGCTTTAAAGGAAAAGTAGACCTCACCAGCAACACTGACTTTTTGCTCGAAATTCCCTCTTCGTCCGTGAAGTCTGTGTGGTCCGTGGTTATCCTAAATTAAGAATTGCTGGGATCGATTGAGGATCGATTGACAAAGAATCAACACCGCCTGCATAATGCGGTATGAGTGATCATGATTATGGCCGCTCCGGCAGCCGGTATTCGCTGAACACCCGCACACTGGTTACCGGCGGGGCGGGTTTTCTGGGCAGCCACCTGTGCGACAGGCTCATCAGGGAAGGCTGCGACGTGATCTGCCTGGACAACTTCTACACCGGGCAAAAACGCAACATCAGCCACCTCGCCGGGAACCCCTACTTTGAGCTGGTGCGGCACGACGTTACCTTTCCCTACTATGCGGAGATCGACCAAATATACAACTTTGCCTGCCCCGCGAGCCCGCCCCATTATCAGTACGATCCCGTGCAGACCACCAAAACCAGCGTTCACGGAGCGATCAATATGCTCGGCCTGGCAAAACGCACCCGGGCGCGCATCCTGCAGGCCTCCACCAGTGAAGTCTACGGCGACCCCGACGTGCACCCGCAGGTGGAAACATACTGGGGGAACGTAAACCCCATAGGCCCCCGCTCCTGCTACGATGAAGGAAAACGCTGCGCAGAAACGCTGTTTTTTGACTACCACCGGCAGAATGCCGTTGAAATAAAGGTGATCCGCATCTTTAACACCTACGGCCCGCGCATGCACCCCAACGACGGCAGGGTGGTGAGTAACTTTATCATGCAGGCCCTCCGGGGCGAGGATATTACCATCTATGGGGACGGGAGCCAGACGCGCTCCTTCTGCTATGTTGACGATCTCATTAACGCCATTGTTCTGATGATGTCCTCCCGCAAAGACTTTACCGGCCCCGTCAACATCGGCAACCCCGTTGAATTTTCCATGCTGGAACTGGCCGAAAAAATTCTGTCCCTCACCGGAAGCTCCTCAAGGCTGGTGTTCCGGCCCCTCCCCCAGGACGA
>JAISQV010000065.1 GCA_031273985.1 Spirochaetaceae bacterium
TCGGTTCGCCCATCTATATCAGCGAAGTTACCGCCGCCGTCCGGGCCCTGGTGGAGCGGCTCACTTTCCAGTACATCACCTACAACAGCGGCCAGAAACCCCTCTTTGAGCGGCGCATCAGGACGGGCTTCATCTTCACGACCAACGCGCCGGAAGCCGCCTACGATCAGATAGGCTACACGCCCCGTTTCAAGGGCTACCAGGCCCTTCTGGAGCGGATCTTCGGCGCTTCCCGCTACCTGGCCTCTGCGGAAACCCTGCAGGTGACGGATTACGGCAAGTACGAGATGTCGCAGTTCAACGAGGCCGAGCGGAAGCGGCGCCGGGACGAGGTCTTCCCCCGGCACCGGGAGGAGGCCTTTGCCCTGGGCGCGGAGCTCGCCCAGCCGCTTTAGCCGGCGAAGCGTGTCCACCCTGGCGCAAAACACCGCCGGGGTGCCCCATATTTTTCCCGGCTGACAGGACCCCCGGTAATTTTTTAAGGCGTCCTGTCATGTTAAACTTAGAATTCCTGCCGCTATAGGCTCTAAACTTGACCCACAAATCAAATCATGGTTACATATCTTTTAGGAAAAATTTAACCACTAAGGGCACTAAGGACACGAAGGAAGGCAATGGAAAGCGCCCAGACCTATCTTCTTAATTATTCCCTTTGTGCTCTTCGTGCGCCTTGGTGGTTAAATTCTTCATTATTTTGTAAATTAGATGGGAAGAAAATTCTTGTGCGTTTATCCTGATTTTCAGGATTTACCCTTGACAAAAATGTTAGATATGGCTATCTATATATGTAGGCAGTAACATTGCTGGGGGGCGTTACGGGGGGCCGCGGCGCGCTCCTCCGCCTAAAGGCGGAGGGTACTTATGGTATATGGGAAATTTACGTGCGCCGGAGCAGGTCAAATTTCTCCGTAGACAGCCTGCGGCTGCCCTTCATGCTCCCCCCGTAGTGGGGGTAGCCGGAGACCCCGGACCCGGTGAGGCCGCTTGCGGCCTTGCCGGGGAGGAGGCTCCGGCGTAGGGGGCGGCTGCCCCCTCCTGCCTTTCTTGTATCGTTTGTTCCCGGCCAAGATCGCCGGATTTGAGGAGGCGCCATGCCTTTGGCTCTGTACCAACCGGGAGTCGAGATTCCCATAAAGAAGATTGGCGGCAGGGATGAGCTGCGGAAGCGGCTTGAGAAGATGGGCTTTACCGCGGGCAGCCTTGTTACGGTGCTTTCCCGGCTTGAGGGGAGCCTGATTGTCAAGATTAGGGATTCCCGGGTGGCCATAAGCGAGGAGATGGCGCTGAAGATCCTGGTGTAGGGGGGGCTATGCAGACTTTGCGAGACCTGGAGAGCGGGCAGAGGGCCAGGGTGCTCAGGCTGAACGGCCAGGGGCCGCTCAAGAAGCGGATCATGGATATGGGCATCACGAGGGGCGCCGAGTTGACGGTGCGGAAGGTCGCGCCGCTGGGGGACCCGGTGGAGATTACGGTCCGGGGCTACGAGCTCACCCTCCGTAAGGCGGACATAGATATCATTGAGGTAGAGAGCATCTAGGTGGCGGTCAAGATAGCCCTGGCGGGAAACCCTAACAGCGGGAAGACTACACTTTTCAACGCCCTTACCGGAGCCAACCAGTACGTGGGGAACTGGCCCGGGGTGACGGTGGAGAAGAAGGAGGGGAGGCTCAGCGGGAACCGGGACGTTGTTGTCATGGACCTGCCGGGAATCTATTCCCTTTCGCCCTATTCCCTGGAAGAGGTCATTTCCCGGAACTATATTCTCGAAGAAAAGCCCTCCGTGATTCTCAATATTGTGGACGGGACCAACCTGGAACGGAATCTTTTTCTTACCACGCAGCTCCTCGAACTGGGCATCCCCGTGGTGCTGGCGGTCAACATGATCGATGTGGTAACGAAGAACGGCGATGTCATCAAGCGGGAGCTTCTGGAAAGCCGCCTCGCCTGCCCGGCGGTGTTCATATCGGCCATGAGGAAGACGGGCCTCGATGAGGCGCTGGCCCTCTGCCTTGCCGCCGCCGGGAAGCCCGCCCCCGCCCCGGTTCTGCGCTTTTCCCCCGGCGTCGAGGAGGCGCTCTCCGCCATAGAAGCGCGCATGGGAGGGGCGGGAGCCGCCACGGGGCCCGCCGCAGAAGCCGCCGCGCCCGCCGGGGAGAGGCGTTTTTACGCGATCAAGTTCTTCGAGCGGGACGCGAAGATCGCGGAGCGCTGCGCCTCCCTGGGTTTTCCGCCGGATCTTCCCGCCCTGGCGGAGCCCTTTATCCGGGCGGCGGAGGAGGGCCTGGACGACGATTCGGAGAGTATCATCACCGAGGAGCGCTACGCCTTCATAGGCAGGGTGATAGCCGGGGCCCTGATAAAGAAGAACCGGGGCGCGGATACGGTGTCGGACAGGATAGACCGGGTGGTGACAAACCGCGTGCTGGCCCTGCCCGTCTTCGCGGCGGTGATCTTTGCGATTTACTTTATTTCGGTAAGCACCGTGGGCGCGTGGGTTACGGACTGGGCCAACGACGGGCTCTTCGGCGGGGGCTGGCACCTCACGGGGGGCCGCGCCTATGCGGGGGCCCTGGCGGACTTTGAGGCGGGGCTTGCCGGGGCGCCGGACCCCCGGAATTTCGGCCTCTGGATTCCCGGAATCCCCGTGCTGGCCGCCGCCGCTCTGGAAGCCCTGGGCACGGCGGACTGGCTCAACGGCCTGATTCTGGACGGCATGATAGGCGGGGTAGGGGCCGTGCTGGGTTTTGTGCCGCAGATGCTGGTGCTCTTCTTCTTTCTGGCCTTTCTTGAGGGCTGCGGCTACATGGCCCGCATCGCCTTCATCCTGGACCGGCTCTTCCGGCGCTTCGGGCTCTCCGGCAAGAGTTTCATCTCCATGCTCATAGGCACCGGCTGCGGCATCCCCGGCGTCATGGCCTCCCGGACCATAGAGAACGAAAAGGACCGCCGCATGACCGTGATGACCACCACCTTCATGCCCTGCGGCGCGAAACTTCCCGTCATAGCCCTCATCGCCGGGGCCGTCCTGGGCGGGGCCTGGTGGGTCGCCCCCTCGGCCTACTTCCTGGGGATCCTCTCGGTTATCGTTTCCGGGATCATCCTGAAAAAGACCCCCCTCTTCGCCGGGGACCCTTCGCCCTTTGTCATGGAACTCCCCGCCTACCATCTGCCCACGGCGGGCACTATACTCCGCAGTATGTGGGAGCGGGGCTCGTCCTTCATCAGGAAGGCGGGAAGCGTGATACTCCTCTCCGCGGTGCTGGTGTGGTTCCTCTCGGGCTTCGGCTTCAGGGAGGGCGGCTTCGGCATGGTGGATGACCTTTCCGAGGGGCTCCTGGCATCCCTGGGCTCCGCCATCGCCTTCATCTTCGCCCCCCTGGGCTTCGGCACCTGGGAGGCCGCCGTGGCGACCATCACGGGCCTCGTGGCCAAGGAGAATGTGGTCGGCACCATGGGGGTGCTCTACGGTTTTGCCGAAGTGGCCGAAGACGGGCAGGAACTCTGGGGGGCCTTCGCCGCCAACTTCTCGGTGATTTCCGGCTACGCCTTCCTGGTGTTCAACCTCTATTGCCCGCCCTGCTTTGCCGCCATGGGGGCGATACGGCGGGAGATGAACAACGCGAAATGGACCGCCTTCGCCGTGGGCTACCAGCTCCTCTACGGTTACCTGCTGGCCCTGGTGCTCTACCAGCTCGGCTCCTTCTTCGCGGGCGGCGGCTTCACCCCCGGAACCGCCGCGGGCATCCTCACCGTAGCCGCCTTCGCGTTCCTGCTTGTACGGAAACCGGCGGCCCGGAAACCGTCCCCCGTCCCGAGGGGCGCCTGATCAAGGGAGGTTCGTATGTCCACCGTCATTGTCGCCCTCATCGTATTCGGCCTGCTCGCGGGCATTGCGGTACGCCTCGTGCTGAACGCCCGCCGGGGCCGCCTCGCCTGCGGCTGCGAAAACTGCGGCCGCTGCCGCTCTAAGTGAGGGGTTAGGAGGGAGGAGTTAGAAGAGGGGGCGCATCCCCGGCGGCCCGCCGGGGACCGGGCTATCCGGGGCTCCGCTCCGCTCCGGCCCCGGTGTTTCACACCGGGTCTGCCCTTCGGGCACCCCTCCTATCCCTTGCGC
>JAISQV010000104.1 GCA_031273985.1 Spirochaetaceae bacterium
CCTGGGCGTCCCCGTCGCCGCCTACGGGCAGGACCGCTTCCCCGCCTTCTACACCCCGGACTCGGGCTTCGACGCCCCCCTGCGCCTCGACAGCCCCGCCGAAGCCGCCCGGATGCTCAGGGCCGCCTGGGGCCTGGGCCTCCAAAACGGCGCCGTCATAGGCAATCCCATCCCCGCGGCCTACGCCATCCCCCGGCACAAGATAGACGCCGCCATAGACGAAGCCCTCAGCCGCGCCGCGAAAGAAGGCGTAAGCGGCAAGAGCCTCACCCCCTACCTCCTGGCCGCCGTAACGGAACTCACCGGCGGCGAGAGCCTCCGCGCCAACAAGCAGCTCGTCTACAACAACGCGTCCTTGGCCGCGGAGATAGCCGTGGCCTACGCGGCGCTGGCCTGAGCAGAGAATCTTCCTGCGTGCTTGTGGAACCGCAGCGCAGGCCGCATAGTAACAGGTCTGAAATCGCAGCCGCTTTTGGGCGCATCCCCGCCGCAAAACCCGCTTGCGCGGGGGAGCTTTTACTGCGCCCAAGGGCCGGTACAATTACCACTCATGCGGATAGTAGCTGCCCGTTGGCGGAGTGATGTTGAACGTATCGCCGGACGGTTCAATCACATAAAGGCCCTTTTTCAGGGCGTATGTTTTTTCGCTTTTGTTAAAAACCACACCCGCGACAGCGCCCAGGTATACCCGCCTGTCGTTGTGCAAATCCGCATAGGCGCGCAGTTTTCCCATGCGCTTGATATGCCCGTCTATATCGCCAATGCCGGGTTTGGTCTTAATTTCGACAGCCATCACCTTGTCGCCGTTTTCCAAAAGGGCGTCAACTTCCGTAAATATGTTATGTTCTCTGTCCTCTATTACCGTGCGGTTTGCCTTGGTAAACGTAAAACCGAGCTCGGCGAATTTGATCAGCAGGTTGGGGATTACCATGTGTTCAACCATATCGCCAAAACGGTTGCTAATTTCCCCGACCCGCTTGTCGGTTTCTTTCATCTGTTTCTCGGTCTCTTTTATTTGTTGGGCGGTTTCTTCCTGTTTCCGGCCAACGTCCCGCAAGATTGCCCAAATTTCATCTGCCGTGGCTCTCCACTCATGGGTTGTCTGTGTAGTTTCCATAGTTAACCCCCCTCATGATCATACCCCGTTTCCGGCTTTTGGGAAAGTTGCCCCATTGCCTCAAAATTGCCGGATTGGAATTCCCCCTCACCAGGTAAGCCGCCAGGAGACGTAGCCCTCCCAGGCTTCCGGAAAGTCCGGGGTGCTTAGTTTGAGGCTGAGACGCCCCCGCTTGCCGCTTATCGCGGCGGAGACCGAGGCGTCCTGTAGGGGGCCTTTTTTGGCGCTCCAGCTTCGGCCCGTTTTGATTTTGAACTGAAAGATTCCCGGCGACCAGGAGAGCTCCCCGCCGGCGCCGGCGGAGCTGAAGTCCCATTCCTGGGCCAAGGGGAAGACGCCGGCGCCGTCCCTGGCCAAAGCTTCCACCGAGGCGGAGAGGGAGAGGCCCAGCGGGCCCAGCCGCCAGGTGAGGCCGGCGTCCGCGCTGTCCAGAACCTTCGCCGGGTCCCGGCTGTCCCGGGCGGCGCTGAGGCTGATCCTTCCGGGCCGGAAGAGGGAGGTGGGCCGTTTCGTGGGGAAGCGGTAGTACAGGGAGTAGGAGCCCCGGTTAAGGGGCAGCCCCGGCGCTGGGGCCGTCAGCACCGTGTCGGCCCGGAAGAGGCCGGAGCCGCCCTGCTTCCACTCAAACCGGGCTCCCAGCCGCAGCCCCGCGCCCACATCGGTCCCGCCCCGGTCATTGAAGCGATCCCCCGCCGCCTCCGCCGCCAGGCTCAACTGCCAGGGCTTGTCCCCCAGGCTCAGGGCAAGGTTGCCGTAATAATCCTCACCCCAGCCAAAGACCCTGGAGAGGGCCCCGTCGGCGGCCAGGGCAAACCAGGGCGCGGTGAAAAGGAGCCCCGCGCCGTAGATCTCCGCGTCCCGTTCCGGGAGGGGCGGCTTGAGGGAAAACCAGGCGGAGGCTTCCTCAGCGGGAAGGGTCCGGCGGGTGTAGAGGCCCTCCGCCCGGAACTGGGTTCGGGAGCCCCTGAGGTCCAGCCCGGCGGCAAAAACGGGGGCTTCCTCCCCCGCCCAAAGCGAGGCGTAGGGCCGGAGCGAAAAGGAGGGGCCGCCCCAGGGTTCGCCGCTCAGGTAGAGGTAGGCCTCGTCTTTTCCCGTGGCGCTGTACTCGGTCTTGAGGTCTGCCCCCAGGGGTTTCCGGGCGGCGGGGTAGGCCGGGGACTTGGCCCACACATTGCTGAGCCGGGCGGAGAGCCCCCATTCGTTGAGGACCCCGTAGAGGAGCCGGGAGCCGCTCTCCCGGTGGTAGAGCCCCCCGGAAAAGGCCGGGAGTCTATCTTCCCAGTTTGCCTGCCACGCGTCCCGGAGGGGGCTGTAGCGCCGATCCAGGGCCTGGGCCCGGAGATTGAAGCCCCAGGCGGAGAGGCGTATATCCGCCCGGTTGGCCAGGTTCCCCTCTTCTTCCCAGGAGCCGGACCAGAGCATATCCGTCCGGAAGGCCGGGGGCTGGGCCCTTCCCGCCGGGGTCCTGCGGGGGCTCGCCGGGCCGGACTGCGGCGTGGGACGGGGGACAGGGGGCTGCGCCTGCCGCCGGTTCTCCTCCGCTACGGCAGAGGATTCCGGCGCGATCGCCGCCCCCGGAGCTTCAGCGGGGACCGAGGCTCCGGCCATAACCACCCAAGCCCCCCCCGCCCCGATCCAGGGCAGCGGCGCAGCGGCCCTCTGCCGTCCCGGCGCCTCCCTTGCCGCGCCGGCTGGGACTTCTCCGCCCAGACGACAGCCACAGAGAAGCAGAAGAAACGCCCCCAGCCAGAGCAGGACGGGGAGCCCTTTTGTTGATAAGTTCATATTATAGATAGGGTTGAAACTCCGGTTTTGCTTTAATCAGGAGAAAAATTTCCAACATTTTTTCATTATTTCCGTACTCCGCCGCCGCATTTGCCGGTATCTACGCCTCGGTAAAGTAACAAGAGGTTCTGTAGATGACCGCGAAAGCGGTCTCGACCGGGAAGAAATATGGGGGGCACCATATTTTTCCCGGCTGACAGGACCCCCGGTAATTTTTTAAGGCGTCCTGCCATGTTAAACTTAGAATTCCTGTAAATTCACTCTTTGGCCTACCCAAAATCAGGTTTTTGTGCTAAGGTGTCCGTTATGGATGCACACGTGAGTGCCCCCCGGTGGTCTTTGGCCTCGATTTATGCTTCCTTCGAGGCGCCGGAGTACCGGCGGGATGCGGCCCTGCTGGCCGAAAAGATACAGGCCCTGTTGGGGCTTCTGGAGCGCCCGCTGCCCGCGGGCCCGCTGGAGGCGGCGATTCTCGGCCTTATTGAGGCGCGGGACGAGGCAAGCCGTCTTGCCGGGGATATGCACGCCTACGCCGAGGCTGTGTACACCGCCGATACCAGGGATGCGCGGGCCCTGGCGGAGCTTAACGCGCTGGAGGAAGCGGTTATTCCGCTGCACAGGGCCGAGGCTTTGTTGAAGGGCCGCTTGCTGGAGCGCCGGGAGGCTGTTTTGGCCGCCCTGGAGGGGGGCTTGAAGCCCTACCGCTTCTACCTGCTCACGATGTTGGAGGAGGCCCGCTTTCAGATGAGCCCGGAGATGGAGGATCTGGCGGCGGATATGTCCCGCTCCGGGGGGGATGCCTGGGGGCGGCTCCAGGGGGCGGTTTCTTCTACGGCGCAGGCCCTGTGGGACGGGGCCACGGGGGAGATGAAAACCGTGACGGCCCTGCGGGAGCTGGCCCACAGTCCTGACCGGAGTATACGGGAGCGGGCCTACCGGGCGGAGCTGGGGGCCTGGAAGGCTGTGGAGGTGCCCCTGGCCGCCGCGCTGAACGGGGTGAAGGGCGCCGCCATTACGCTGGATTCCCGGCGGGGCTGGTACGGGGAAGCGGGCCGGGAAGGGGGTTTCGCCGCCGGGGCCCTCCGTAAGTCGGCGTTTCAGGACCGGATCAGCGAAAAGACCCTCAACGCTTTGATCGGGACGCTGGAGGGTTCCCTGCCGCTCTTTCGCCGCTACCTCAAGGCCAAGGCCCGGCTTCTGGGGCTGGAAGCCTGCGCGTTTTACGATATTTTCGCCCCCCTCTCCGGGGCTCCCGGCAAGACCTGGACCTGGGAGGAGTCTTCGGCCTTCATAGCGGATCAGTTTGACCGCTTTGACCGGCGTATGGGCGATTTTGCCCGCCGGGCCTTTGCCGGGGGCTGGATAGACGCGGAGAGCCGGGAGGGGAAGATAGGCGGGGCCTACTGTACGGGTTTCCTCAAGGCCGGGGAGAGCCGCATACTCTGCAATTTTTCCGGCGCCTACGAGTCCGTCACCACGGTCGCCCACGAGCTGGGCCACGGTTACCACCACGAGGTTATCAAGGACCTTCCGCCCAGCCGGGGGGCCTACCCCATGACGCTGGCGGAGACGGCAAGCATCTTTGCGGAGACCATCGTCTTTGAGGGGGCCCTGGCCACGGGCCCCGCGGCGGAAAATCCGGCGGAGCGGCGGGCGCTCATCGAGAACAACCTCATGGATTCCTGTCAGGTTACGGTGGATATTCTTTCGCGCTACTATTTTGAAAGGGAACTCTTCGAGCGCCGTGGCGGCGGGGAGCTTTCCCCGGCGGAACTCTGCGCCATGATGGAGGGGGCCCAGCGGAAGACCTACGGCGACGCCCTGAGCGGGGAGCTCCACCCCTATATGTGGGCGGTGAAGATTCACTATTACAACAAGGACCTGTCGTTCTATAATTATCCTTATGCCTTCGGACTCCTCTTTGCCCTGGGGCTTTACGCGCGGTACCGGAAAGAGGGGCCCGCCTTTGCCGGGGCTTACCGGGAATTGCTGCGCCTTACGGGGAGCGCCTCCGCCGAGGAGGTGGCCGCCGGGGCGGGTTTCAACATCGAGGACCCCGCGTTCTGGCAGGAGGGTATGGGGATCGTCGCCCGCCTCGTGGATGAATTTGAAGGGATGGCCGGAAACCCGGCCTGATGAATCGCTGAAAGGCCCCTGTCCCGGCAGAGCCTGGCAGCCTGTTGCAGTGGAGGTAGGTGATGAGTGCGCGTGTAGCAATATTGGGCGCCGGGGCCTGGGGGACTGCGGTCGCCAAGGTTCTGGCGGATAAAGGCGAAGAAGTTACTTTGTGGGCCTATGAGAAGGAAACGGTAGATGATATCAACAGGAACCATATCAATTCCCGGTTTTTGCCGGAGGTGAGCCTTCCCGAGTCTCTGGGGGCCAGTACCGACATTACCGGGGTGGTCGAGGGGAGGGAATTTCTCATCCTGGCGGTGCCCTCCCTGTTTCTGCTCAACACGGTGAAGCAGATCCTGACCGTAACCTCGATACGGGAGGGCCAGACCGGCATTGCGGTGATCACCAAGGGCTTCCTCCCCACGGAGAAGGGCCCCCGGCTGCTCCTGGAAACCCTGGAGGACTACCTGCCGGGCTTCTACCGCAACTCCCTGGTCTACATAGCCGGGCCGAGCCACGCCGAGGAGGTGGCCCGGGGCAAGGTAACGGGGCTCATCGCCGCCAGCGAAAATGCCAAGAATTCCTTCCGTTTCCGGGACCTCCTCAAGACCGGACGGCTCCTCGTGTTTTCATCCCTGGATGTGCGGGGCGTTCAGGTGGCGGCGGCGGCAAAGAATGTCATTGCCATTGCCTTCGGGATGTTGGACGCGCTGAAGACCGGGGGCCCCGGGATTCCCTCCTCCGGCATGGACGATATGTTCGGTGACGGCACCGAATCCCTGCTCCTTGCCGCGGGGCTCAACGAGATACAGGCCCTGGGCATGGCCCTGGGGGCCACCCACCCGGAAACCTTCACCTCCATATCCGGCGTGGGGGACCTGGACGTTACCTGCCGCTCCGTCTGGGGCCGGAACCGCCGCTTTGGCCGGGAGATCATCGAAAAGGATCTGCTCGCCCCCTTCAAAGACCTGGACGACCTCCTGGCCCGGATCAACGAGATTCCCTACCTTCCCGAAGGGGTGGCCGCCGCGAAATATGTCAGAATCCTTGCGGAGCGGCACAAGCTCAAGATGCCGGTTTCCACGGGGCTTTACCAGATCCTCAACAAGGAGAGCAAGCCCCTGGAATTTCTGGATAACTTCCTGGGCGGCCTCCTGAGCAGCGCGCGCTAAAGGACCAAGCATGTTTGATAAATTGACCCAAAAAATTTCCGACGCCTTCCGTTTTGTGGCGGGAAAATCGGCGATCACCGAAAAGAACATCGATGACGCGGTGGACGCGATCAAGCTGGCCCTCCTGGAGGCGGACGTTAATCTCCGGGTGGTGCGGCGCTTTGTCAATTCCACCATTGACGAGGCCAAGGGGGAGAAGGTGCTGCGCTCGGTGGATCCGGGCCAGCAGTTCATCAAAATAGTTCACGACAAACTTGTTTCCTTTTTGGGAGACACCAAACAGGATCTGCTGCTCAAGGGCCCCGACACGATTTCTGTCATCCTGATGCTGGGCCTTCAGGGATCGGGAAAAACCACCAGCGCCGCGAAGCTGGCCCTGCGGCTCAAAAAAGACGGACGACGGCCCCTCCTGGCGGCCTGCGATTTGGTGCGGCCCGCGGCCATGGAGCAGCTCGCCATTCTGGGGCGGGACATTGACGTGCCCGTCCACCGGGAAGAGGGCGCCACGGATCCTGTCGCCGTGTACCGGAACGCCCTTGCCTGGGCAAAGCAGAACCTCATAGACACGCTGATCATAGACACCACGGGCCGCCTCCAGATTGACGAACCTATGATGGAGGAACTGTCCCGGCTCCGGGAGGCGGCCAAGCCCGACGAACTCCTCCTTGTGGCGGACTCCATGACCGGCCAGAGCGCCGTGGACATAGCCAAGACCTTTGACGAGCGGGTGGGCCTTACCGGGGTGGTGCTCACCAAATTCGACTCCGATACCCGGGGCGGCGCGGCCCTGTCCCTCAAAACCGTTACCGGGAAGCCCGTCAAGTTTATCGGCACCGGGGAAAAACCCTCGGACTTCGAGGTCTTCCACCCGGAACGGGCGGCGGGCCGCATCCTCGGCATGGGCGACGTGGTGGGCCTCGTGGAGAAGGCCCAGGAGGTGATGGATCAGAAGCAGGCCCTGGAACTCCAGCGAAAGATGGAGAAGGAAAACTTCACCCTGGAGGACTGGCTTGACCAGATCCGCTCGGTAAAGAAAATGGGCTCCCTCCAATCGATGCTGGAGATGCTCCCCGGCGCGCAGGGCCAGATCAGCGAGGAAGATATAGACAAGGCGGAACTGAAACAGCAGGAAGCGATTCTTTCTTCGATGACGCGAAAGGAGCGGGTCAACTACCTGATCATAGGCCCCTCCCGCCGCAGCCGCATAGCCCGCGGGTCCGGCTCCTCCGTGGCGGAAGTGGCGCGGCTCCTCAAGCGCTTCGAAAAAATGCGCGGCATGATGAAAAAGATGACCAAGATGGG
>JAISQV010000169.1 GCA_031273985.1 Spirochaetaceae bacterium
AGTAGATAATGAAGCAAAATCGTCCTAAATATCTCATATTCTTTAGGTTTTCTCGGTTTTTCTGTGTGGTCCGTGAGGTCCGTGGTTTGACTTCATTAAGCCAATTGTCAACGAGACAGTACACTAGGCATCACCGCCCGTCCCGGCGGCTTCCTCCCCGGAAAGGGCAAAGCCCCCTACCGCGTCCACGGGCAGGGAGAAGACAAAACCCTCCGCCTCGGTGTTGAGCCCGAAGTTATTGCTCAGGGCCTGCATGATCGGCAGCTTCTGCTCCCTGGCGGCAAGGATGATGATGATCTCCTTTTCCTCCTGCACGGAAATGCCGAAAAACCTGACCGGCCCCTCGTGGGTCATGCCCCGGGCGTTGATAATGGTCCCGCCCCGGGCCCCGGCTTCCCGCGCCGCGGTGATAAGTTCATCGCTGTAACCCTTGTTCACCACCGCCACGATCAAATCGCCGTGTGCTTCATCGTTCATGCGCATCCTCCCGCCCGGCTCCCCGCACTGTCCGGCGGAGTTCCGGAAGCCCTCATTTGACCCGCCGGAGCCGTACATTCTCCAGATTATAACTGAAAAGTTCCCGCAGATCGCTCAGGCCCAGGGCCATCAGGGCCATGCGGTCGATCCCTATGCCCCACGCGGCCACAGGCACATGGACCCCCAGGCTTTCCGTTACTTCGGGCCGGAATATGCCGGAACCGCCCAGCTCGAACCAGCCCAGGGCCGGGTGCTTTATGTGCACCTCCACGGAAGGCTCGGTAAAGGGAAAGTAGCCGGGCACGTACTTCACCTCTTTGGCCCCGGCCACCTCGCGGGCGAACATATCCAGCATACCCAGCAGGGTCTTGAGGTTCACCTCCTCCCCCAGCACAATGCCCTCGGTCTGGTAGAAGTCCGGCAGATGCGTAGCGTCCACCCGGTCGTAGCGGAACACCCGGAGCATCCCGAAGTACTTACCCGGAATCTGCGCGCGGGGCAGGGTCTTGGCGGACATCACCGTGCCCTGACTACGCAGTATCAGCCGCCGCGTAAAATCCCGGTCAAAGGCATAGTTCCAACCCCGGCTCCCCGTCGTGCCCCCGTTTTCATGGGCGGCGGCCACCCGGGAAAGCCAGGGTTCCTCGATGGAGCGGGCGTGATCCGGCTCGGCGATACGGTACACATCGTGAATATCCCGGGCGGAGTGAAACTGGGGCATGAAGAGGGCGTCGGAATTCCAGAATTCCGTCTCCACCAGGGGTCCGTCAAACTCTTCAAAACCCAGGGAGACGAGCTTGTCCTTCACATCCTCAAGAAACTTCGCGTAGGGGTTGGTCCTTCCCACGGCCAGCCGGGCGGGGGGCGCCTGCACATTGTAAGAGCGGAAGGCCCGGCCCTTCCAGCCGCCGGATTCGAGCAGCTCCTGGGTCAGCGCCCCTATCTCCTCCCCGGTGATCCCCGCCGAAAGAAGGGCCGCCTTGACGGAAGCGCACTCCGCCGTAAAGCGGTAGAACACTGTTTCCCGCTCCGCCAGCCTGAAAGGGGAACTGCCGGCGCCCCGCTTCTTTGCCAGCGGCGCTATGGCGGCCTTCTCCTCCGGGGAAAGATCCGCTTCCGCCAGCGGAACTTCCCCCGCGCCCTCCGTGCGCTCCTGGTGGCGGGGCTCCGCAGCGCCTCCGGCGGCCCTGAGCAGAAGCCCCCGTATCAGCGCCAAATGCTCCGCCGTAGCGCCCTTTGCGGGCCGCCCGTTGGCCACCTGCTCCAGGGGCAGCGCCAGAAGGACCCGCTTGTCCCCGTCCATGGCCAGGGCGCCGAACTTGGCCAGGGAACCGTAGGCGCTCCCCGCATCCCTGGCATCCAGCCCAAGCCGCCCCGCAAGCTCCGGCAGCGTCCCGCCCTGCACGCGCAGCGCCTCAATGATCCGCTCCTCCGGGGTCCCCTGCTCCTTCCAGAGCCGCCCCAAATCGGTCAACTCATAAAAAATACGCGTTTCCCGGCGGACCTCCTTTACGAGGCCCTTGCCCAGCAGCCAGGACAGCGCCTGGTTCCCGTTCCCCGCCTTGAAGCCCAGGTCCCGCTCCACCCCCTCAACGCTCAGCTCGTCCTCCGGCCCGCAGCCCAGAATGACGCGCACCTCCAGCGGGTGAAGATTCCGCACCGTAGTCTGAATATCAACAGCCATATATTCCTCTCAGGCAGAGTAACAGGCCCGGCGTACTTTGCAAAGGGCTGCCGCCGCAGGAACTGAAGCCCTGGGGCGGCTTCAGTTCCTGCGGCGCCGGGAGGCTATAGCTTGTAGTAGTGCCGGCGGGAATATTCGTAGGCTTCGTTCACAAAGGCCGGGGTCAGCATGGGGAAGCCGTAGAAGCCCAGCATGGAAGGCTTGCCGGGCTGGCAGAAGTGGTCCACGTGGTCCCGCGCCGCCTGCCGCTGATCCTCCTCGGAGGTAACGGCGGGGTCAAAAACATCGGGCACCACGGAAATGATGATCTTGTCGCCGAACTCATCGTAGAGCTTGTGGGTGTCGTTCATCGTCTGGGGATCCCACTGATCGACCCCCGCTTCAATGAATATTTTCACCCGGTCTTCCACATGGCCGCAGGAGTGGAGGCTCGTGTAGCGGCCCTTCGAGTGGATATGATCGCAGAGGGTCTTCATGTGGGGAAGGAAAAGCTTCCGGGCTATCTCTTCGGAGAAGAAGGGGTCCCTCTGGGAACCCCAGTCATCGTGGAACTGGATACCGTCCAGGGCCGGCCAGTATTCGCAGAGCTTGTCCACGATCTTGCAGGCAAAGTCGGTGCTTGCTTCGAAGAGTTCCATGATGGAGTCCTGCTGGTCCGGATCGATGAGGGCCACGGCGGCCTCGGCAAAGTCCATGAAGGAGATGAGCCGCTCGAACCAGAAGCCGTTGACCAGGGAGATCATGCCGGAAAAGCGGGTGTCGATCTTGACATTCTTGGCTTCGCCCGCCCAATCCCAGGTATCAAGATCGGGGAATTTGATTTTTTCCTTCCACTCGTTGGCCGATGCCAGCAGGGGCTCTCCGGGCCGCACGATGGAACCGCCGGTAACGGCTATCCACTCCCACTCAATACCAAAGGCATCGGTAATATCGGCGAAACCGCCCCGGCCCAGGTTGTTGTTGTAGAGAGGCGGCAGGAAGAAAGAGCTGTCGCCGGGCAGGGGCAGCCAGTAGGGGTGCTTTTCGTGGTACAGGGCCGCGGTGTTCTCCCGGGGTGTTACCGGCGTATTCCGCAGCGGCGTGGGGGGGCCGCCCATAAAGCCGGGAATCTCGTCAACTGATTCATGTTCACGTTTTACAAAAGGTATTTTCCTAACCATCGTATCCTCCTGAGGTTGGTTTTCACCATTATGGCACTACCGCCACACAATGTAAACAAAAAAAATGCCGCCCCTGCCTGGGGCGTAGCACAGCGGTATTGTGCGTAAGGAGGTAATAAATGCTATACTTTGTAGTAATACCGGCGGGGCATTCGCGGAAACGGCCCCCATGCTCCCGCCGCCCCGCGCAATGCTCCGGAGCCTCCCCCGCATGAGCGGGCTCTTCCGCGCAAGGGATAGAAGCGGAAATCCTTTATCGCCCCGGCGGGGCGGTAAAGATTGCAGCGTATAGCCCGGTCCCCGGTGCGCAGCACCGGGGATGCGCCCCTCTTTGTCCGTGTCCTCTACTTTTCCTCTACTTTTCCTCTACTTTTCCTCAGTTCCATAGCGGAAAAGTTCCATAGCGGAAAAGTTCCATAGCGGAAAAGTTCCATAACGGAAAAGTTCCATAGCGAGTGGTTAAATTCTTCATTATTGCCTCTTCCTTTGCGCCCTTCGTGGTTAATTTCTTCCTTCTTCCTTCCGTGTTTTCCGTGGTTAAATTCTTACCCCGGCGAACAGAATCCCTGTCAGGGGAGAAAAAGTGCGTGGGTGCCGGTCTTCCAGTCTTCCATGGCTTCGAGGACGAGGCGCTCCACATCCTGCCAGGTGTCCGCCCGGGGGCCGGCCAGGCTGCGGTTGGTGGAATTGCTGAACACGATGGTTTCGCAGCCCTGGGCCCGGAGGCGCTGGACATTGGCGGGGGTGTCGTCGATGTAGACGTGGGCCCCCACGGCGCCCTTGTCCGCCATGAAGCAGAGGTCCCAGTAGGGGATGTCCCAGCGGTCCAGCCAGTCGACGGTTTGGGTGATGGAGGTGCGGTGAAAGTATTTGAGGAAGAGCCGGTGGGTGATGATCCGTATCCTGATGTTCCGGGCGGAGAGTTTTCGCAGGATCGCCGGGGCGTCCCGGATGGGCAGCATATCCCGGTAGAGGTTCCTCTGGGTGACGGCGAAACGGTGCAGGCGCTCGTAGCCTCCGTAGGCGTCTATGCCCCATTCTTCGAAGCCGTAGCTCACTTCCGGAGTCAGCTCCTCCGGGGGCCGGTCCAGCCATTCGGCGGCTATGTTCCGCATGGCGCCGTAAAAATCGCCCACCACGCCGTCAAGGTCCACGCCCAGGATGAAACTGCTTTCGTCCATGGGATCAATAGCCGTCGGACATGGCCCGGTTGAGGTCCCGCTGGTAGAGTTCCTGGTAGGCAAAGCTGCGGCCCTTGAGTTTTTCCTTTACCGGCTGGGAGAAGGGCATATAGCGCCAGAAGATGCCCCGCATTTCCTTGTCGAGTTTCTGGGTGCCCTCGGATTCCTTGGTCATCCATGTTATGTAATCGTCGATGAAGGCTTCCTTGATGTCGCCCTTGAGTTTCCGGCTGGTGAACCACTGGTAGTAGTTGCCCGTGAGGCCCTCCTCCATCCAGTAGAACGAGGCCTTTTCCTTGGCCACCTGCCAGCGGAGGTCCGCCACGGCGGAGAGCACGGCGATGGTCAGGCTCTTGCCGTACATGGGGACAGCTATTCTGCCGCGGCTTGTGGCGCGGTTGTAGCGGTCAAAGGGCTCCCAGCAGATCCCCGTATCGCCGTAGGTGGGGAGCAGAATCACGAAGGGGATGATGCGGTTGGCCTTGCTGCGGTAGACCCGGTGAAAGGCTTCGGGGTCCACGCTCTCTATCCAGCGCAGCAGGGCCACTACATTTTCGCGGGTGCCCACATCGGAGGTGGCGGAGCGGAAATATTCGCCGGTACAGATGGGGAAGTGGTTCCCCTGGCGGCCTATGGTCATTTTTGCCATCTGCCTTATGGTCCCTATCTCCGTGAGCAGCGCCGCGGAATCCACCTCCACGGAGCCGCCCTCGTCCTCCACCTTTTCCTGCAGGCTCTTTACGTCCGCGTCGGCCTCCAGAAAATCCTTGATAAAGGATTCCAGCTCCCTGTCGGAGCGCAGCATTTGTTTGGAGAGTTCCTGAATTTCGGCGAAAGCTTTCTTTTGCCCGTTGGTGTAGGGGGAGTTTATGCCGGGCAGATCGTCCAGAGGCGTGTGCTCCGACAGAATCCCCGCCCGCTCCTGCAGGGCCCTTTCCAGATTCAGGCGGTCCGTGTTTTTGGCGATGAGCAGATTCCGCGCCCCGTCCCGGCGGCCCTGGGCCTTTTCCAGCAGGGCCTGGAGCTTGGAAGAGACATTCTTCGCCGAGCTCGCCGGCCCCTCGTCGGTGGCGGAGGAGCGCACCTGCCCCATGCCTACGGCCTTGAACCACTCGTCAAGATAGTAGACCGGCACATCCAGATTGTTTTCCGCCACAACCCTGCCGAAAAAGTCCCGCTGTTCCTGCTGAAGCAGGGTGGGGTGCAGGATGCTGAAGCGGAGGAGGAAACGCTTGGGGTCCGGAAGCCTGCCGGAGGCCTTCTTCGCCACGGAGCCGTAAAAGTCCCAGTAGGCCGTGGTGATCTGCTGCCGGAAGACGGTCCTGTCCTTGGGGTCCTTCGCGGCTATGTACTTCTGGAGCAGGCCGTGCACCCGCTGGGAAATATCGCCTTCCCCGGAAAGCGCCGCCTTGTAGTAGCCGGGATCGGAAAAGACCGGGCTGGGATTATCCTCCAGCCTTTTGCCAATCTCAGGAAGGGCCTGCTCCGCGATGACGGCGCCCTCCGCTTCCTCCGGGGCGCCGGCCCCGGGGTCTCCAAAAATATCGGAAAAATCGGCGGCTTCCGCCACCGCCGTCCCGCCGCCGGTTATCTCCGCCCCCAGAAGGGCCGCAATTTCGGGGTCCAGGTCCCCCTGAAAGCTCTGTCCCTGCGTCATATTTTGGTTTTCCTTATCCTTTCAGCGGCCACTCCCATGACCACCCCTCTAAGGTTATAAGTTTCCGCCCCCTCCGTCAAGAATAGGGAGGAGTCAGGAGGGAAAAGCGGAAGAATCAGGAGGGGAAGAGGGGGCCGAGCCCCCTGCGCCGGAGCCTCCTCCCCGCTTCGCGGGTCCGGGGTCTCCGGCTACCCCCACTACGGGGGGCCAAGAACCCGCTCACGCGGGGGAGCCCCGTAACGCCCCCCGGTCTTCTCCCGGAGTTTGCGCTCCGCGCAAACTCCCAAGCTGAAGCCGCTTTGCGGCTTCAGCAGCAACGCCCCCCATCCCCTTTGAGAAGAGCCGGGCAGACGGCGCGCCATTGCCAAAATACGTGGGGGCGGGGTTGTATCCGCCGGGCCGGTACAACCCGCCCTCACCTTTCCCGTAAACCCGCGCCGTCTCCCCGGCCCTCTCTCTTGACGGTCCCCGGCGGGGCCTGTACTTTTGCCTATGAACATCATCCTCTTCGAGCCGGACGAGACGGGGCGGCCCCTTTCCCGGCGGGATGAACGCACCGCTCACCTCCTCAAGGTGCTGAGGAAAAAACCCGGCGACACCTTTGATGCGGGGATCCTGGGGGGCCCGGTGGGGACGGGGCGCATAGAGGCGCTGCGCCTGGACGGCTCCCTGACCTACACCCTGGACCTCCGGGGAGCGCCGCCGGAACGGACGCCGATCCGGGCGGGGGTGGGTTTTCCCCGGCCCATACAACTCAGGCGGCTCCTCCGGGACCTCTCCAGCCTGGGCCTTGAGGCGGTGGACCTTCTGGGCTCAGATCTGGGGGAAAAGAGCTACCGGGACACAAAACTCCTCAGCGGCGGCGGGGCCAGGGCGGCGCTTATCGAGGGGGCGGCCCAGGCCCGGGACACGGCGCTGCCGGAACTGCGGCTTTTCCCGGACCTGGACCGCTGGATCGAGGCCCGCCCCTGGCAGAGGGAGGGGCGGAGCCCCCTGCTCATCGCGGCGGACAATGTCCGGCCCGAGGGAACCTTCGCCCACCTCGGCCCCCGGCGGGGCCCCATGGTGCTGGCCGTGGGCTCCGAGCGGGGCTGGTCCGACCGGGAGCGGGACCTCCTGGAGCGGGCGGGCTTTACCCGGCTCAGCCTGGGGAAGCGGGCCCTCCGCACGGAAACCGCCTGCGTAGCCGCCGCCGTCCTGGCCATGGAAAAAATAGGCGCCCTGGAGTAGCCCCCCCTGTGGGGCGGGATAGAGTTGGCTTGAAGGCGTTGCCGCCTAGCAACTCTTGGGTGGGGGTAATCCCCGTCAATCCGAACGCCGCACCCCGCCCAACTCGCGCTAGGATTTTGCTTCGCAAAATCAAGCGCTCCTATCCCGCCCCACAGGGGAGCAGGATAGCACCGAGCGTTATAATTGAAAAAAATCCCCCAATCGGGGGATTTTTTGTAGATGCAAGCAATATTATATCATCCTTTGCGGGCGCATGGTGTTTGCGCGGCTGAGTTGGATAGTATTCTTTGATCTATTAAACTGCTGCATTAGGCTAAGTCTATCTTTATTCAAATAGATACGATTAAAGCCCCAAGCGATGTAATCCATATCCTCTTCTACTAGAACCTTGCCAACAGAAAATGAATCCAAATTAACGGGTATAGGTAGACTATCATCATCAATAATATTTATTGTTAATATTCCAGGCCTATTCAAGTGAAATGCAACGATCCCGTTGGTGTTGCTATTAGATATAAGTGTCAATCTTTCCTGAATAGCATCAACAGTATCCTGTGCCAACCCGGATTCTGGAACGTTAAGTACGACCGGACGTTTGCCGAAGGTCAAATTATACACTCTTTTCACCGTGCAGACGCAGTCTTCGCCGTCGCAGCAGACATCTGTCGGCAGATTCTTATGCGCAGTTTCCGGACATTCGCATTTCTTGGTTTCCGGCGCCGGAGTTGTCGTTCCGTTGTCGCAGCCGCCGAGTATTCCCGCGGCAGTCATCAATCCGGCCGCAAGCAGCGCTTTATTGTGCACTGATTTTGCTTTGTTTATTTCGTTTTCCGGCATCTTGGTATCCTTTGTGGTGAGGTGTGGCCGGGCCACGGGGCTTGAGTGGTGTCAGTCACCATATGCGTATAGTTATCAAGAAATTAACCACGAAAAGCACGAAAGATACGAAAAGAAGAGGAATAATGAGATGATTACTAGCAAAAATTTCGTGCTTTTCGTGTCTTTCGTAGTTAAAATGAATCAAAGTAAACGCATATGGGGCTCGGCCCCCTCCTCCCCTCTGTGAATTGACAATGACGCCGCCTGCATCCATAATAGGTACGGGAAGGCCGGATGGCAAAAAATAAGTATACCCCCCGCATTTTGATCGGCCTCACCGCTTTTGTCGTGTACCTGCTCGTGGCCGCCCGGCCCATCCCCCCGGAGGCGGTGCTTGTCCCGCAGTGGCTGCGCTCTCTGGAATCCGGGTACCCCCGCCAGGCGGCTTCCGGCGCGGAGGACCCCCCGGAAGGGCGGCCCCTGGGGGAGCTGATCCCTTTCAGGCTGGGGCCGCGTTTCGGTTACTTCGATTCCGGGGGCGTTTTTTCCCTAAGCAGGGAGACGCAGGGCGGCCTCGCCATGAACCGGGACTTTTGGGCCCTCTACGACGGGGAGGGGGCCATTGAGGTGCGGAACCCGCAGGACGAGCGCGTGATCACCATAGCCCGGAATCAGGGCTACCCGCTCTTCATGGACGGGCGTTTTTTTCTTCTGGGCGATGAGCTCAACTATCTTACCGCGCTGGACTCATCGGGCGGCGCCGAGTGGACCTACGACTTTGCCGCGCCCATCACCGGCATAGACGCCGCGGCGGGCATGGTGCTGACGGGTTTTCTGGACGGCACGGTGGAGATTCTGGACAGCCAGGGAAGGCGTATATTCGATTTGAAGCCCGGCGGTTCGCGGCTTGCCGCAATCTATGCCTGCCGTATTTCCCGGGACGGGTCCCGCCTGGCAATCGTATCGGGTTACGACGATCAGCGCTTCCTCCTTCTGGAGCGTTCCGGCGATTCCTGGAAGGTGGCCTACCACGAATTTCTCTCCGATGGTTTCAGGCGGGATGTGCACCTGGCCTTTGTGGACGGGGACCGCCGTGTTGCCTTTGAACGGGAGGGCGGCATAGGGATCTACGACATCGCCGGGCGAAGGGTCTACCAGGCGGACCTGGAGGGCCGGGTCTACCGGCTGGAAGACCGGGGAGACGGGAACCTGCTTTTTGCGATCACCGCCCTCTCCGAAACGCGGAAGGAGCTCGTGGCAATCCGCTACCCCGGAACGGTCATCATGAGGGCGCCCTTCAGGAGCCGTTATGCCTTTTTGGAGCGGCAGGGGGAACGGCTCTATGTGGGGGGCGGCAGCGCCATTGCCTCATTCTCCCTGGAACGGAGGTAGGAATCGTGTTGACCGGAAAAGCCCGGAGTAAAGCCCGGCGAAGGCTCCCCAGCCTGGCCTGCGCGGCCTTCGTCATCGCCGCCTTGGGCAGGCTCTATGCCATGGACTGGCCCACGGAGAACGGCCTGCTGCTCAGCAACTTCGGCTGGAACAGCCGGGGCCGGCCCCTGGCAGGCTCTGTCTTTGAAACCCGCGATGCCGTGCGGGCCGTGGAAGACGGAACCTTGCTCTTTGTCCACCAGCCCGATTCGGGTGCCTCCCCGCTGCCTTCCCCCCTGGGCTGCTGGGCCGCGGTGGATCACGGCGACGGGCTCATCAGCATTTACGGGAAGCTCAACCCGGACAGGCCGGAGCCTGAGCCTGAGCAGGTAAGCCGGGGCCAGGTTGTGGCGGAACCGGAGCCGCCGGAGGGCGCGGCGGATCCGGGGAGTTTTTACTTTTCCTTCTACGACCGGAAGGAGCGCCGCTGGGTGAATCCTTCGATGATTATCGCCTCCCAGGAAGATACCGTTGCCCCGGTCATCTTCTCCGTGGAACTCCGGGGCTCAAGCGGCGCCATCAACCCGGCCCAGGGCCGCCGCCTTGCCCAGGGCAGGTACACGGTGGTGGTGAACGCTGCGGACAGCCAGAGGCCGAACCGCCCTCCGGCCCTGGCCCCGCAGCGCATCATCTGCTCGGTCAACGGCATGGAGATAGGCGTTCTCGCCTTTGAAACCTGGTCCGCCCGGGACGGGGCCCTCACCCAGGGGGGCCTCCCGGTCAGGCAGATCTACGCCCCCGCGCCGGGCTGGGAACTGGGGGAACTTCGGCTGACCCGCGGGCAGGCCACCCTGGAGATCATCGTGCAGGACGCCGCGGGAAACGCGCGGAACGCCCTTTACCGCCTTCAGGTGGAATGAAAACCTGGTCCACCCCGGTCAGGGCGCCTGAACCGGAAGATCTCTGGGAAACCGTGCCCTGTACCCTCTGCGGCGGCGGGGACTTTGTTCCGCACCTTTCCTGCGAGGGTTTTTCCTACGTTAAATGCCGGAATTGCGGCCTCGTTCAGATGAATCCCCAGCCCGGCGCCGGGGAGCTGCGCCGCCGCTACGGGGGCTCAATTGTCGCGGGACCGGGCAGCATGGTGCGGCCCGGCTGCCGGATTGCGCCCAGCTTCGGCGAGGAGTACCTGGCCTACGAGCGGGCCAACGAGGCGGCCTTTCTCCGCCTGCAGGAACTCTCCCTGCAAGACGCCGGCTTCTATGACCTGGAAGGGGAACTCCTGGAGGCGGCCCGCTTCCGGGGCGGATCCCCGGAAGTTCTCGACATAGGCTGCGCCACCGGGGCGCTTCTCGCAGCCCTGAAAAGGCGGAGCTGGGCCACGGTGGGCGTCGAAATATCCGCTCCCCAGGCGGAATACGCCCGGATGAGGCGGGGCCTCGACATCAGAACCCTCCCGCTGGAGGAAAACCGTTTTGCATCGGAACGTTTCGACGCGGCCCTGGCATCGCATCTCATTGAACACCTGAAGGATCCCGCCTCCTTTGCGCAGGAACTGTACCGCATCGTCAAGCGGGGCGGCAGAATTTATGTTACCACTCCCAATATCGAAGGTTTCCAGGCGCGGCTCTTCCGGGAAAAGTGGCGTTCCGCCATATTCGATCATCTTTACCTCTTTTCCGCCCTTCCCCTGCGGGCGCTTCTGGAACAGAAGGGCTTCACGGTAGAAAAACTGATCACCTGGGGCGGGTTGGCGGCGGGAATCGCTCCGGCGCCTGTCAAGCGGGCT
>JAISQV010000230.1 GCA_031273985.1 Spirochaetaceae bacterium
CCTTTGCCCCCATCCTCGCCGTGATCCCCGCCCAGCTCTTTGCCTACTACTGCGCCGTGCTCCGGGGCCTGGACCCCGACAAGCCCCGCAACCTGGCCAAGTCCGTAACCGTGGAGTGAAGGCCGAAACCCCGCCCAAAGGCTGTTCCCCGATTCTCTTTACGGTTGCGCCTGCCCCGGATTAGGGATTATACTTCCAACGATGACCATACCGGAACTTCAGGAGCAACTGATCCGGCAGGGCTACCCCTATCTGCACCCCGATGAGGACCCTGACATAGAGCGCTACTTCTTTCTCCGCAGCGCAGGGCGGGCCAACGAAGCGCTGGGCCTCTACCACGCCCGGCTTAAACCCCGGTATCCCAACGAGGCCTTTCGTACCGCGCTGCTCAAAAGTTACCGCCGCCGGGATCCCGTGTATACGATGCTGCTCCGCCGGGCCTATCAGTCCCTGGGGATCCGCCTCATGGAGCGGGTCAAACGGCTGCTTCAGCACATTGCCGGCATAGCCGACACCTACGATCCCCGGGATGTCTATTCCACGATCAGGGCGGCGGAAACCATAAGGCAGGGCCTTCCCCCGGATCGTTACGAGGCGGTGGACCTGATGGAACGCCTCTACCGTTACGCCCAGGCCCTGGAAATCCGCCCCGACTCCCTGCGCCGGGCGCTGGAGCTGATCCGGGCCTACCTGGACGAAAACCTTGCCGTGGCCGATGAGGCCCGCCGGGACCGGAGCAGGAGGCAGGCGGAACAGCGCGCCAGGGAACGGCGTTCCTCAAGGGCCCCCGCAGGATACGCTGCCGGCGGTGAAGAGGATGTGCTTGGGCTCAGGGCCATACAATTTTCCCCGGAAGACATAGCCCGCGTGGAAATCCCCGCCTCCGTTACGGGTGTAGAAAACCGGACCATCGCTTACTGCGCCAAATACTGGAACCGCATCAATGACGGCGCCTACGAGCGTATACTTTTTCTCTACTCCCGCAAATGCGGCGTGAAAAATTACGATATTTACCAGATTATCCGCCGGGGCAGGCGGGCGGGCAAGCGGGACGATGAGATTCTTACCCAAATCATGTCCGCCCTGGTTCAGGGTTACTACTACTCGATCCTCGGCGACCGCTACGTTCAGCGCCGCTGGGCCATGATCAAGGCCGGATTCCAGACTCCCCCCAAACCGAACCGGCAGGGCGCTGCGGAAAACGCCGCCGCTCAGGCCGCGGCCCCTGAAGCCCCGTCCGCAGCGCTTCCCGCAAGGCCCGCAGCGCTTCCCGCAAGGCCCGCCGCGCTTCCCGCAAGGCCCGCAGCGCCGCCCGCGAAGCCCGCCGCGCCACCCGCTGAACCCGCCGCGCCGCCCGCAAGGCCCGCAGCGCCGCCCGTAAAGCCCGCAGCGGGACCGCAGGCCCAAACCGCCGGGCGAGGGACCCTCCGGCAGGAAGGCTCCGTAGCGGACCGGCTGCGGGAACTGTCGGGGAGGTCCTACGATGTGTACCACGATCAGTTTCTGGCAAGGGCGCCCCAGGCCGTCAAGAGGGTTCTCGGCGCCGGAAGGGGGCGCTTCTTCACCCTGCCCCAGGCGGCGGAGGACCTGGTCATCAATTTTCTCACCGCCCACTACGATGACCCCTATATGAATTGGGGGGAGAGCGATGACCGCGCCGCCCTTGCCAAACTTGGCTTCGAGCTGGAATCCCTGGCGCCCGTCATCGACGAATGCTACAAACTGATGCGCTGAATTCACTAACTTTAGGCACTTTGCACCTGTCGTTTCGTCAAAAATGTGCTATAATGAGGGCGAAAATATGCACCGGTGCGTATCGTCATGAACCTTCGACACCGGTGGAACAAACAGCCCAAGGAGGCCACAATGGCAGTACCCAAATTTAGTCCCGATGAAATGATTCCGGTGGCAGAACAGCCCACATTTTTTCCCGGAGTCCCGCCCACCAAAATCTACAAAACCCCCGTTTCCCTGGCAGAAGGCTACGCTGCGGCGATGAGGCGGGAGCCCATGTGGGTCATCACGGGGATAGAAACCCCGACCTTTTTCAACCCCCGGATCAACCCGGACAACCTGGCCCGGGCCTTCTGTTTCGACGGTGAAGGCTTTGTCATGAACGACCAGGGGGGAGTTCCCGTGGGCGGGCCTGATATGTTCGGCGTCGAATGGGTCTTCGTGCCCTCCGCGGGCGGCTCCATGGTCAAGCCCGGCAATCCCCTCCTCACCGATGTCAACGACTGGAAGTCCAAGGTAAAGTTCCCCGATCTCTCCAAGTGGGACTGGGCGGCTTCGGAAAAGAAGAACGAAGCCTACCTGGCCAATGCCCGGCAGGCAAAGACCGTTGTACAGGGGATGATCCTCAACGGCTACTTTGAGCGGCTCATCTCCTTCATGGACTTTGAAGGCGCCGCCCTCGCCATGGTGGACGAGGAGCAGCAGGACGCGGTAAAAGAGTTGATGATGGCCCTGGCGGACCTCTACATAGAACTCATTGACCGCTACCACAAACACTACGGCGTAGCCAACTTCCTGATCCACGATGACTGGGGTTCCCAGATGGCGCCCTTCTTCTCCCCCGCCATCGGCAGGGAACTCATCGTTCCGGCCATGCGCAAGGTGAATGATCACATTCACTCCCTGGGCGGCTTTGCCGATTTCCATAGCTGCGGCCACATTGATCAATGCATTCCCAACATGATCGAGGCTCACTGGGATTCCTGGAGCGGTATGGCCATGAACGACTCCCAGGGGGACTGGGAAAAGTACGGGGACAAGATTTCCATCGGCGTCGTACCCGACCAATTCGATCCGGCGACGACGAGCGAGGAGGAGCAGCGGGCGGAGGCGCGGAAATTTGTAGACAAGTTCGTCAAGCCCGGACGTTCGGCGGTGCTTAACTATATGTACGCCGGTCCTGTTCTTACCCCCGCCTTCCGGGAGGAACTCTATCGCTGTTCGCGCATCAAGCTGGGCGGCCAATAGAAACCGTCAGGGGGATCTGTCCGCGGGCAGGCCCCCCCCCCCGAGTCGGCGCCCCTCCCTTGTGGGGCGCCCCCCTGCCCCGCCCCACAAAGGGGATTATGGCACTTTCTGGATTCCGGCAAAGCGGAGTTTGTTGATCGTTTCCACAATGACCGCGTTCCTGGCGGCGTCCTCTCTGGAGACGGCGGCGGAGACAAGGAATGTCTGCATAAAGATATAGCCCTCCCTGCCGCCGTATTCCCTGAAGCACCGTTCCACCTCGGCGCGGATTTCCTCCGTTGTTGCATCCCGCCGCCCCGGATTGCCGTTGGCGTCCCAGCCGCCCTCGACGGCAATCCTGCCGCCATACTTGTCGAGAATCCCCGCAATATCATTGCAGGGCTGCACCGCGTTCCAGGCCGCGGCGCCTGTCTCAATATAATCCTCCACGCAGGCATCGGCTTTGCCGCAGGTATGCTGTATGGGCAACATCCCGTAGTTCCTGATCGCATCGTTGAGACGCTTGTGGTGGGGCTTTATCAACTTCCGGTAGGTGTCGGGCGACATCAGCATATTCCGCCTTGTCGCCATATCATCGAAAATGGTAAAGGTATCAGCCTTGTAGTACCTGGCAACCCGCTCCGCCAGCTTTATTTTGTAACTGGTAACGGCGGCAAAGAATTCATTACATGCGTCCGGCTCCTCCACCAGGGCAATGAGGGCATTTTCAAAGCCCATAAGGGTAACAAGCCGCACGAATATTCCGTTGGGACTGTAAAAACCAAGGGCCCTTTTCTGCCGGTCAACCCTGAAGCAGGCCATTTCCTGCCCGGCGAGTTTCTGCCAGTCATAGTCCCTCAGATCCGGAAGGGTAACCACTTTCTTCCAGTTTGTAATATCCCGGAGCAAAAATTCTCCCGGTGCGGGGATTTGGCCGCCCACGGCAGAATCACTGGTAACCCAGCGGACGCCGAAGCCGTCGATAAAATTGCTGGACTTATTGCCGCAGTCCACCGGGGGAAAGACTCCGCAGGGGTCCACGTCGATCATCAGACCGCAGGGGAGGTATTCTGTCTCCTCATGCCGCAGGGCCCGCAGATAATTTTCTTTTGGCGTAAGGCTTGGCATACATTCTCCTCCAATCGTAAAGCCGTCAACTCCGCCTGTTCGAGGCGGTTCCAAAATGCCGGATTTTGGAACCGCCTCATTCATTTTGGAGCATACAATGCGGCTCTATCCCCAGACTAATGCAAGGCAGGGCAAGAACAATGTACTAAACGTCTTTTAAGCGGAGAATATTTTATCGTTCTGTTTTATGTCTGTTTCGGGCCCAAACGCCTGCGCGGCGGGCATTCCCGTCATGCGGAGCCGGAATCCGGCGGGGCAAGCAGGTGCAGTGAAATGGCCATACGCAGCGTTTCCCGGGGCTCCTTAAAGTCAAGGCCCGTAAGCTCGGTGATGCGGTCCAGCCGCCGGATCAGGGTGGTCCGGTGGACGTAAAGCTTCTGCGCCGCTTCGGTCATATTGTACCGGCAATCCATATAGTAACGCAGCGTTTTGATGTAATCGGTGCCGGTATTCCTGTCCAGATTGTGCAGGGTCAACGCGCCGGGGTGGAGCAGAATTTCCTGTGGAAGTTCGCTCACGCTGCGCTCCAGAATGTAGTCCAGGGTATAATCGGAAAAACGGTAAACCGACAGGCCGGGGTCCCGCCGGTAGCCAAGCCTGAGCGCCGCCATCGACTGGGTGTAGGCGCCCCGCAGTTCCATAAAATTGCAAAAAAGATTGGACACCCCCGCCTTGCAGTTATACATCCTCACAATAAAGGAAAGGAGCTGCCGATAGTCCCGCTTAATGTTCAGCTTCGCCACATCCCTGGTGTTGACCAGCCAAATGATATGGGAAGCGTAGGTAACCGCGCAGGAATACAGCACATCCGTCTCCAGGTGGCGGCAGATATGCAGGGCGCTGTGGCTGAAGCGCCTTTCGTGAGAAATCTGAAAAACCGCCAGAAAGTAGGGATCGTCCAGCTGCCAGGCCAGCTCTCCCAGTATCCCGGCGGCGTTTTGTTCCGGCACCCCGTCGGCAGTAAAAATGGAATCCCTGACAAGCCGGTGCAGGGTATCCTGCTGCCGCCGGGCCGGCATATCGTCGGTAGTGTTGATAAACACCATCCCTACGTATCTGCAAAAATGGGCAAGAAGCTGGAACCGCCCCGGATGGTTTTTTTCCTGATCCGGAATCGCTGCAATGCGCCCCTCAAAATCGCTGCCCCGGAAAATATTGCAGCAAATCCAGCGCCGCGTCCCGTCGTTAGCGGAAGCGTACAGGTAGGGCTCAATCAGCTCCGTACTGCTGTCATGGCCCTCCTCGTCCTTCTGGAAAAACTGGTTGACCGCCTCCACCGGCGCTTTCCCCCGGTTCGTTTCCTCCAGGCCCGTATAAAAATCAGGCGTATAGGCAATGGTAGTAAAATTACGGTCCATCAGGATAAAGGGAAGGTCAAACAATTCCCGGATTGTGCCGAACAACCTGGTATAATCTTCGACGGCTTCGAAGGACGCGTCCTTGAGCCGGCTGTCCCAGTCCTGCAGGGTCAGGAACAGGGAAAAGACCGTTTCCAGAAGATTAACCGGAGAAATATCAGCCGTTACGCAGGCGGTATCCGCCGCCTTGAGGCAGAGGGGAAGTTCACGCTCCCCGCTCTGAAAATCCACGGCGCTTTTTCCGGCTTCGCCGCACAGAAGAAATGCGCAGGAAACAGGTTTTTGTACCGCCGCCAGAAGTTCCGGCTTGTCGGTAATGTAGAGTATTTCCGGCTCCGTATCCGGGGATTCCAGTATCCGGGGCTCCAGGATTGCCATGCCGCCCTGATCCTCCCGGAGGTACCTGAGGGGAAACTTCCGCTCCAAAAGAAAGAAAATGATGGAAGAACTGATTTGCATATCCACCTCCTGCAGCGGGAAGAGAGCCCTGCTTCGGCCTGTTGCGGCGGCCTTTCCAAAGGTTGTACAAAATACCCGCCTGGGAACATTCTTTCACCAGTTGAGCTACTATATGGCGCATTCGGCAAATATGCAAGAAAAATTGCAAAAAAGAACCGCCCCGGAGGGGGCGGTTCTTTAATCACGCTGCGCGCCGGGAGGGGCCGAAAGCCGCCCTCCGGCGCTGAAAAAACCTTACGCTCCGGTGCCGGGCGCGGAATTGGCCATGGCCTGCATGGTCTTTTTCATGTTCTCTTCCGCATACTTCTTGGCATCGGCATCGGTGATCTTGTAACCAATGGCAAAAAGCAGAAGCGCTACCAGGCTGATGGCGCCGGGCACATACCCCATAAGCCGCATAAAGTTGACGGTAAAGTTGGGCGGGAACGCCGGGCCGCCGGGTATACCCATGCCGGGCTGATAGCCGATACCGGCCAGCGCATAACCGCCCAGGGCGCCGCCGACAATCATGGCGATCTTCATGGGGATGGCGCCGAGGCCCATGGCCGCGGTGCGGTTATCCTTGCCGGTCTTCCAGTAGCCGTATTCACCGGCGTTCACCTGGAACTGCATGGCAAAGCCCGCATAGGTCTGCATGGCCAGGGACGCGACGAGCATGACGACGAGGTAGACGATCCAGCCTACAGGAACATCCATGCCGGCAATTCTCAGGCCGCTGGGCGTGGCGATACCGCCGAAGTTGGCGGTAATGACATTGCCGGTGATGGCGATAATCATGCCTATAACCATGGAGCGTTTCATGCCAAGCCGCCGTCCGATTTGGGGGCCGATGAGGGACGCCACAAAACCGAACAGTGTGCTCACAGTCATGGCTATGGGCATGAGCATCATGTTGCCCAGAACATACATATAGTAGAAAATACCCAGGGGCATGATGGCAAACATGGAGATAGACGTAAGCGTAGTAACCAGGGTGTAAATGAGAAGCTGATCGTTTGTTACCACACCCTTGATAACATCGCCTATCTTCATGACGGGACCGGTGGCTCCGCCGGCGGGGATGGGCTTGTCATGCTCCTTGGCGGCGCTGGCTACACAGGTTGCGCCAACCCAGTAAAAAAGAGCGCTGATGATGGCAAGGACCATGAAGGCTGTGGGGCCGTACCAGTTTGGATTCGTGTTATCAGGATAAAACGCCTTGGTCAGGGCCTGCAGGGCGGGTATCAACGCCGCCGAGGTAACAATGGTACCCGCCATGGTAAACTGATTCGCCCGGATGGAAAGCTTCTGCCTGTCATCCATGGATGCGCCGCCCATCATGAACATGATACCGTACTGAGCGGTAAGGATAAAGTTCATGGAGCCGTTTAGCAGCGTATAACCCACAAAAATAAAGGCAATCTGAAGCGGCAGCGGCAGGGCCTTGGTGTCAATAAACTGTATCACAATACTGGCTGCCACAACCCAGCGCAAAATAATGAACCATGAACGGTAGCGGCCCCACTTCATGTTAATCTTGGACATGATGGTGCCGCAGGATACGCCCAGAATAAAGTCAATAACCCTGGGGGCAAGCAGGACTGTGGTCGCCAGAACGGCGCTCCAGCCCAGACCCTCGGTCTGAAACACGGTGAGGTAACTCAAGGGAAGTGCGATACCGACGCCCGACAGGGGTCCATAAATCGCGTACTTGTTTACTTCCGAATTTGTCAAAGCCATAAATAATTCCTCCATAAAAAAAGTGTGTGTGCTGTTTTTGTACCGTCAGCACGGGCTAGGAGCCTTTCATGACGCTACCTCCTTCATAATCCGCTTGCCTCGAAAGGAGCAGGGTTATTACCATCGATCCCTCGCTCAGCGCCGTGGGTATCGAGATTATCAAAGGTACTTGGGTTCCCTCCATGGCGGAGGCGCGTAATGCAATTTCCGGGAAAACATCCTGCGGGCGGAACGGCAACAGCCCCCGCATCCTGGCGGCAGGGGACGCCTTGCCTTGGGGAAAGCCGGCGAAGCGGCGGATGGGGAGCTCCCATGAGCTATTATGCGGTCTGGCCAGAGCTAACACCCCCATAGGGTTACATCATAACCCAGGTTCCCAAAATATGCTACAAAAAAATTATATTTTTTACGATTAAAGGGGAGAATCAGGTTTTGGGCGCATCCGGCGCCCCTCCGGGACGCCGGACCGGGCTCTCACTGCAATCTTTTGCCGCCTCCGGCGTCAAAAGGATTTCCGTTCGATCCCTTGCGCATTCATATTGCGGCATTTCGTAGCGTGATTCGCACTAAACCGCCTAATACGCCGGCCCTGCCCGCCTTACACAACGCCGCCTTCATCTTCAAATTCGGCGCCGGGACCCTGCTGATCCTCTTCCCGGATGCGGACCCGGCGGATCTTGCCGCTGATCGTCTTGGGGAGCTCCGTAACAAATTCCACCACCCGGGGGTACTTGTAGGGGGCCGTCGTCTTCTTCACATGATTCTGGAGCTCCACCTTGAGCTCCTCCGAGGCGGTCCAGCCCCGGGCGAGGATTACCGTCGCCTTGACCGCCGTTCCCCGGTCGGGGTCCGGGGTCCCCGTAACGGCGCACTCCAGCACCGAGGGGTGCTCCAGAAGGGCGCTTTCCACCTCAAAGGGGCCTATACGGTAGCCGGAACTCTTGATCACGTCGTCGGAGCGGCCCACAAACCAGTAGTACCCGTCCTCGTCCCGCCAGGCCACGTCCCCGGTGTAGTAGATCCCGTCATGCCATACGGAGGCGGTGAGTTCCCCGTCCCGGTAGTAGCCCCCGAAGATCCCCGCGGGCTGCCGCCGGTCCGTGCGCACCACGATCTGCCCCTCCTCCCCCATGTCGCAGGAAGTACCGTCTTCCCGCAAGAGGTCTATGTCGTAGCCCGCGGAAGGTTTCCCCATGGAGCCGGGTTTGGGCTCCATCCAGGGAAAGACCGCCATGGTTATCGTCAGTTCCGTCTGGCCGTAACCCTCCCGGAGTTTATGCCCCGTGGCGGCCAGAAACTGCTCGTAGATCTCCGGGTTCAGGGGCTCCCCCGCAACGCAGCAGTACCGGAGGGAAGAAAAATCGTAGCGGGAAAGATCCTCTTTTATAAAGAAACGGTACACCGTGGGGGGAGCGCAGAAAGTCGTTACCCCGCAGCGGCTTATCACCGACAGCATTTCCGCGGGGACAAAGCGGTCGTAATCGTACACAAAAACAGCGGAACCGCAGAGCCACTGCCCGTAGATCTTCCCCCAGGCAGCCTTGGCCCAGCCGGTGTCCGCCACGGTAAGGTGAAGGCCGCCGGGCTCCACATTCTGCCAGTATTTTGCCGTCAGAATATGCCCCAGGGGATAGGCAAAATTATGCTGCACCATCTTGGGCATCCCCGTGGTGCCCGATGTAAAATAGAGCAGCATAATATCATCGTTACTGTTGGGAGAGGCCGGCGGGGCAAAGGTTTCGGAAGCTTCCGCCCTCAGCCTGTTAAAGTCAAGCCAGCCGCCCGGGGCCGCATCAGCGGGGGCGTGGACGGAGCGCACAAAAGCCTTGAGGCGCGGGGCCGCCCCGCCAAGGGTCTCCAGGGCCTCGTCCGCCCGGCGCATCACATCCCCGTCATCCACCGCGACTATCCCCGCCACATCGGCCATGCGGCAGCGGTATACAATATCCTTCGCCGTAAGCAGGTGGGTGGCGGGAATGGCAATGGCGCCAAGCTTGTGCAGGGCCAGCAGTATGGGCCAGTATTCGTGGCGGCGCTTCAGAATCAGCATCACGGGATCGCCCTTCCCTATGCCCCGGGCGCGGAACACATTAGCCGCCTGGTCGGAGAGGCGTTTCATATCCCCGTAGGTAAATTCAGCCCGGGCCCCGCGCTCATCGCACCAGAGCAGGGCCCGCCCGGAGGGATTCTCCTCCGCAAGAACATCCATCACATCGTAGGCAAAATTAAAATGCGGAGGAATCGTAACCGAAAAATGGGCCGCAAAATCCTCGTAGGAATCAAAATTCCCTTTGGGCAGAAAGCGCTCAAGCATACAAACTCCACAGAAAAGGATTTAAGGGAGGCGGTTCCAAAATATCAGATTTTGGAACCGCCTCAAAGAACTATAGCGAGAAAACGGGCGGGCCTGCCGCCGAGACTCTTCATGCCGTGGGGCTCCGAGGAATCGTAGTAGATACAGTCCCCCGGCCCCAGCTCCTCCTCGTGCCCCCCCACGGAAACGAGGAGCCGCCCCTCCAGCACATAATCAAATTCCTGGCCCGGATGGGTGTTGAGGGCAATGGGCTTGCCTTCCGTGCCGGGGTTCGCCTCCACCAGAAAGGGTTCCCCTATTTTCCGGTGGAAGTTCATGGCCAGATTCCAGTAGGTGTACATGGGGCGGCGGCTCACCTCCGGGGCCCTGTCCGCCCTGGTAACGCAGTAGGTCCTGAGCCGGGAGGCTTCCCCGCTGACCAGTTCCGTAAGGTCCACCTTGAAGTGCCCGGCTATCTCCACCAGGGCGCCTATGGGGAATTCCGCCGCCCCGGACTCCCAGGCGCTGTAGTCCGCCGGGTCAAAGCCCAGTTCCCTGGCGAGGGTTTCTACGGATATATTCTCAATTTCCCGCAGCACCCGGACCCGGGCGGCGATTTCCTGCGTGGCGTCGGACATGACCACTCCTTGCACTAAGATCGAATTGGCGCGTGAAACGCCGGGACTTTCAAAAGAAGCCCCCTTCCGCTACACTGGATTCCGGTTAGCCGGTTCAGCCCCCGAGACTCAACGGCGGAAAGCCCGCAGCGGGGGATATTTTTTTTAGACCATTTTTTTGAAAGAAAGTTTCATTACCGGAGGTTATTATGTCCGAAAAAAAGGCGCTTGTCTTCCTGGCCGGAGGGTTTGAAGAAGTTGAGGCCCTTACCCCCATTGATTTTCTCCGCCGGGTCGAGGTAAATCTGCTTACCGTATCGATCAGCGCCAGTAAAACCGTAACAAGTTCCCGGAAAATTCCGGTAGTCGCCGACCGGCTTATCACGGAACTCCCCCAGGGGGCGGTTTACGACGCGCTGATCCTTCCCGGCGGCGGTGCCGGCGCCTCCAACCTGGCGGCTTCCACCGAAGTGGGAGCCCTGCTCAGGGCCCAGGCCGCCGCGGGCCGCCTCATAGCGGCGATCTGCGCCGCCCCCCCGGTGGTGCTGGGCCCCCTGGGCCTCCTCGTAAACCGGAGCTTTACCTGCTACCCCGGCATGGAGGATCAGGTGAAGGCCGAAGGGGCGCTCTGGTCCGGGGACCCGGTGGTAAGGGACGGGAACCTGATCACCAGCCGGGGCGCCGGTACCGCCGCCCAGTGGTCCCTGGCGATCATAGCCGCCCTCCTGGGCCCCGATGAAGCGGAAAGGCTGGCCAGGGCCGTGGTGCTGCGCTGACTATAGGGGATAGAGGCGGGCGCCAAGTTTTCTGAAGTGCCTTTCGTTAAACGTGGAAACGATCATCACTTCTGTCATTTACAAGCATTCCCCCTATTTTTGATGGGTAAATACATTCAATCTTTACCTACCTTTTAGAATAGTAGGCAAAATACCTATAGTCAAGCCAAGGAGGGAGAAGAGGAATAATCAGGAGGGGGGCCGATTACCATACCATTATTGCGCAGCCCTTACCCGCGTCCCGGCCCCCCTACGCTCCAAAGGTTTCCGCTCCGCGGAAACGCTTTTGCGCTACCCCCCCGGCACGTTAAGAAGAGAGCAGAAAGCAGGGAGCGCTTTCCCGCCATGGTTTGAGGGAAAGCGCCCTTCGCAGGCTTTGCGGCTACTCCGCTGCTGCTATTCCCACTTCAGGGCCGGGTAGCCGTCTCCGCCCATGGTCCAGACGGCGGTGAAGTCCCAGCCGAGGGCCGCGTAGACAGCCTGATCAGGCCGGGCAGCGCAGTCCGCGCCGTCTTTGCCGCCGGCTTCCGCATCATCAGCGGCGCGCGGGTTTCCGCCCTGGCTTATGGTCATGGCCGCATTGGCGACATTGTTTGTCCGCTGCCCATCGCCGCTGTCGCCCGCGCCGGCTATGCGGTAGATGTTCCACCCTGCGCCGGAGGCGGAATCTTCCCCGGTAAGGCTCGTGTTCAGGGCGGCGCAGTTTTCGATGAGCGGAGCGCCCACATACTGAGCGCCGGCTATGCCTCCGGCGTTGGCGGCGGCGGGAACCCCGAGAGTCCCGCCGGTTTCCGTCCCGCCGTCTCCCGCCACCTTTACGCTGACAGCCCCTGTCGAGTAGCAGCGGGAAATGCGGGTGTTGGCAGTTGCGTTTGCCCCCGCGATGCCCCCCGCAAGGGCATACTGTGAGTCTGATTCCGCATTTATGTCCGCGGTGGAATAGCAATCTTCGATGTAGGTGGGGGCCTCATGAAATTGACCCCCCGAGTTGTAGGCCGCGATGCCGCCCGCATAGGGCAGGTTGTTACCCCTTGCGCTTACCGTACCGGCGGCGGAGCATAAAGTTACCGCCGCGCCCGAATAGTTGTAGCCGACGATTCCCCCGCAGTAGGCATAGCCGCCGGAGGCGCTCACCGCGCCGTTCCAGCGAGACCTGGTGATAAGATTATCGTTTACGCCTCCCCCGAAGCCCCCGTCACCGGCTATGCCGCCCGCGTATACCATAAGCTCCTCGCCCATACCGCTCTCCAGGGTTATGGCGCCGCGGGCGGTACAGGAACGAATCGCGGAACCGTTCTTTATGGCGCCCGCGATGCCGCCGGCGGCGGAATTGTGTCCGTGGGCTGTAAGCCTGATGACTACTTGCGCCGTACAGTTTTCAAAGGCGGAGCCTTCCGCGCTGCCCGCGATGCCGCCCACCTGCGCGCCCAATCCGGCGGCGGTGCTTACAACGACCCTTACGTTTACCTTCAGGTTGCGCACGGAGGCCCCCTTCACATGGCCGAAAAGACCGCCGGAAGCGCCTGTGATGGTGATGGTCCTGCCGCCGCCGTCAAAGGTTCCGGTGAAGGGGGCTTCGTGGGTTCCCAGGGGCTCCCAGTCGTCCAGCGTCAGGTCCGCGTCCAGGACGTAGGCCCCGTTTAGGGGAAGGCCGGGATCAAGGCCTATTTTTGCCAGGGACGCGGCATCGCGGACCATGATTTCCGGACCGCCGCCGGTTCCGGCGGGCTGTTCGCAGGCGGCGGCAAGCAGGGCCGCCAGCAGCAGCGCGGGCAGGACGCCCGGCGCTTGTTTTCTCATCATCGTTTTCCTCCTCATTCCAGGGTTCGTATGTTGGCCGCGCAGGAACTCCAGCCTTCCGCGGCTTTGCAGGCTTTCTATGGAGAGAAGACAAAGAGGTTGCACGAGCGGAGGTTTGCTATGCTCTGTAGGGACACTGAACAGTCTCCAGGCCATACCGCTTCTCCGCGAAAAGCCGGCGGCGGCGAGATGTTACCGTCTATTAGAGCACACAGATAAACGGCTCCCCGGGCCCTGCCACGGAGCCCGGGAAACGGCCGCTTGGGGCTGGCCCTTCGCGGCGGCGGCGCACCAAAGTCTCCTGGCTCGGAGCCTGCGCTGCCGCCGGCCTTCCCGGCCGCCCCCCGGGGCGCCAGTGGCCGTAAGGGCGGCAGCGGGACGCGGCAGTGCCGGCCCAACCCCTTACAGTTACGGGATAGCGGGGGCTTTGCACCCCCTTCCTCTGAAGTACGCTAGGGTCATTATAGTTGAGCCGGGAAATGTGTCAAGCGGCCGCATTGCCTCATTGAAAATCTAACCCCACGGGGGTCATGCCTCATCTTAAAAATCTAACCCAAAATAAACACGGCCGCCCGCCATACTAGCCCAGGCGGAGGCTCCAAGTGGGGTTAGACATGAAGACGAGACAGGCGCTTACGAACGAGACCGCGAAGCGGTACCGCAACGCCGGGCGGAAGGGCAAG
>JAISQV010000032.1 GCA_031273985.1 Spirochaetaceae bacterium
CTTTCTTCTCTTGTCAGGCTGGGCGGCTTGTGCTAGGCTTCCCGCATCATGGCTTTCAATTTTAATTCCTACCCGGTGTGCTACCGGGCCCGTTACTCGGCGGAGTCCGCTTCCTGGACCGGGGAGTATCTGGAAAAGCCGCACAAGAGCCCGGAGGAAGAGGCGCTTCTGGACAAGGCCGGTGCCCAGGCGCTGGCGGACGCGCGGAACCTGTACCCGGATATGCCGCTGGTAACCTATACCTCCCAGTACGGGCTGGGCTGTTTCGAGGGGCTCAAGGCCCTGCCCCAGAAGGACGGGGGGCTCGCCATTTTCCGGCCCGGCGAGAATGCCGCCCGGTTTTACCGTTCCATGAAGGGCCTCTATATGCCGCCCTTCCCGCAGGACAGTTTCCTGGAGGCGGTGCTGGAGGTGGTGCGGCGGAATGCGGCGCTGGGTTTCCGCTGCGCCTACGATCCCGCCTGGGAGAAGGATTCCTTCATCAACGCCGATTCGGTTTACATACGGCCCTTCGCCATGTCCGAGGGGGGCATAGGGGTCAATATTGCCAGGGAGCCCTGGGTCATCGTGGTGGCCACTACGGTGAGCTCCTACTTTTCGCCGGGAACGCCTGCGGCCATGGTTACGGAGCGGATCCGGGCCACCCCCAGGGGCACGGGCTGGATCAAGGCGGCGTCCAACTATGTGATTTCCGCCCTGGCCAAGCATGAGGCGGCGGAACAGGGCTTTGTGGAGTGTATCTTCCTGGACGCGGCGGAGCGGAAGTATATCGAAGAGGGCTCCTCCTGCAATGTGTTTTTCTACCTCAAGTCCGGCGAGCTGGTAACGCCGGAACTGGGGGATACGATACTGCCGGGGATAACCAGGGCCAGCATCATAGAGCTCGCCCGGGACCAGGGGGTGCGGGTTTCCGAGCGCAAGGTATCGATAGACGAGGTAATCGCCGAGGGGAAGGAGTGTTTCCTCAGCGGGACCGCCGCCGGCGCCACGCCGATCACGGAGATCAGCTACCAGGGCCGGCGGACGGTCTTCAACGGGGGCAAAACCGGGGACCTCACCGCGGCTATCCGGGACACCCTCAAGGGCATACAGTACGGCGCCCTTCCGGACCCCAAGCAGTGGATGGTCCGGGTTTAAAAATAAAGAAATTTAACCACGAGGACACGAAGGAAGAAAGGCTAACCACTGACCACACGGAAAACGCGGACTTTTTACTCCAAATTCCCCGCTTTTGTCCGTGTTGTCAGTGGTTAAAATATTTCTTCTCCTCTCAGGCCCACTTGATGAAGCCGGTACGGTAGGGGTGCACCAGGGCGGGGTGCTTGGGCAGGATCCGCAGGGTGTGGCCCCGCCAGCCGGTATCGGTACACTCAATCTTTACCTGATAGCGGTAACAATTCCCCTCCTGCCCCTGGGCCTTCATCTCGGCTGCCTTGGCGTGCTCTATGTCCCTGGTCTGGCCTGAAACGGAGCCGTGGTAGAATTCCACCTGGACTTCCGGGGGCGTCAGGGCGCCAAGCTCGATGTAGGCCGTTACCGTGAGGGGATCCCCCCGCTGCATGACCGGCTTTGCGCTGGAATCTATCTTCATGATCTTGATCGCGTCCCAGTTCTGCCGGAGCCTGGCAAAGTAGTCGGCCAGCGACTTGGCCTCCGCATAATCGTCCTTAATCATGCGGCGGTAGTTCTTCAGCGCGGGAAGGTAGAAATTGTTGGAATAGTCCAGCAGCATACGGTGGCTGGACATGGAGGGGCCTATCTCCTTCATGCAGGTCTTCATCCGCTTGATCCACTCCCGCGGAAGGCCGTCCCTGCCGCGCTGGTAGAACAGGGGGATGATCTCCCGTTCCAGAAGGTCGTAGAGGGCCTTGCTTTCCACCTCGTCCTGAAGGTTTGTGTCCTCGTACTGTTCCCCCCGGCCTATGGCCCAGCCTATCTCGGCATTGTAGGCCTCGTCCCACCAGCCGTCCAGGACGGAGCAGTTGAGGACCCCGTTCATGGCGGCCTTCATGCCGCTGGTGCCGGAAGCCTCCAGGGGCCGCCGGGGGGTGTTGAGCCACACATCAGCGCCGGAGGTCAGGTAGTGGCCCATGGACATATCGTAGTTTTCCAGGAAGACAATGCGGTTCTCCACATCGTGCTGCTCGGCAAAGTGCACGATGCTGCGGATCAGCTCCTTGCCGGGCATATCCATGGGGTGGGCCTTGCCGGCAAAGATGAGCTGTATGGGCTGTTCGCTGTCCTTGAGGAGCCGTATCAGCCGCTCCGGGTCCCGGAGGAGCAGGTTGCCCCGCTTGTAGGTGGCAAAGCGGCGGGCGAAGGCCAGGGTGAGCACATAGGGGGACAGGGCGTCTTCCGCCTGCTGCAGCCGGCGCTCCACGGCGCCGTTCCGCATCAGAGTTCTGCGGAGCCGGTCCCGGGCAAAGGCCACAAGCCGTTCCCGGCGGCGCTCGTGGGTGCGCCAGAGTTCCTCGTCGGAGATACGGTTCATGCCGGCCCACACGGTAAGGTCCGTGGGATCGTCCTCGAAGTGGGTGCCGAAGTAACGGTCCAGGAGATCCTTCATGTTGCTGGAAATCCAGGTCTTGGGGTGAACCCCATTGGTTACGTGGCCTATGGGTATCTCCTCCAGGGGAAGGCCGGGCCAGAGGCCCTTCCACATATCGCGGGAAACAATGCCGTGGAGCCGGGAAACGCCGTTGGCATAGGCGGCCAGCTTCAGGGCCAGAACGGTCATACAGAAGGGCTCCCGGTCGTCGTAGGGCCGCTCCCGGCCCAGGCTGAGAAAGTCGTACCAGGATATGCCCAGGATACCCGTCCAGCCCTTGAAGTATTTTTCCATCAGGCTTATGTCAAAACGCTCGTTTCCTGCGGGAACCGGGGTGTGGGTGGTGAAAATATTGGTGGGCCACACCGCCTCCCGGCCCTCCTCAAAGCTGAACTGCTTCTCCTCCATGATCTCCCGGATCCGTTCAAGGCCGAGAAAGGCGGCGTGGCCCTCGTTCATGTGGGCCGCCGCGGGGGTTATTCCCAACGCCCGCAGCGCCCGGATGCCCCCTATGCCGAGGAGTATCTCCTGCTGAATCCGGGTTTCCTTGTCCCCGCCGTAGAGCGCGGCGGTGATATTTCTGAAATCCTGGGGGTTCTCCTCCACATTGGTATCCAGAAGGTAGAGGGAACTCCGGCCCACCCGGACCTCCCATATCTGGGCCACCGCCTGACGCCCCGCCAGGTCCACGGTTATCTTGACGGGAGCCCCGTCCTTTCCGGTCTTAAGCTCCACCGGCATATTGTACCAGTCATTTTCCGGGTAACTCTCCTGCTGGAAGCCGTCGGCGCTGAGAACCTGCTGAAAGTAGCCCTGACGGTAGAGCAGCCCTATACCCACCAGGGGCAGCCCCATATCCGAAGAGGTCTTCATGTGGTCCCCGGAGAGCATACCGAGGCCGCCGGAATAGATGGGAAGCGAAACATCCATACCGTATTCCATGGAAAAATAGGCCACCACCTCTTTCTTGGGCCCCCGGTACCAGGCAAGCCCCTTCTTGTATTTAAGAAAGTTATTGTAGACTACTTTGAGCGCCGCGAGATACGAATCGTCCCTGGCCGCTTCCGCAAGCCGCTCCTGGCTGACCATGCCGAGCGCCCTGATGGGGCTTTGCTGGGACTGGAACCAGGCATCGTAATCCAGCCGGATAAAGAGCTGCACCGCGTCAAAATTCCACGACAGCCAGAGATTCCGGGCTATCTCCTCCAGGGGTTTCAAGACTGCGGGCAGCTTAGGTTTTACGGTATATGTGGAAATTTTCATACCGTAAGCATAGAGCGGCCCGATTCGAAAGTCAATCGAGCGAGTGCTTCGCACAGGGAGAAGTTAGGAGTTTTGGGGGGGAAAAGAGGGGCGCATCCCCGCTGCTTCGCACCGGGGACCGGGCTATCGCTGCAATCTTTTATGCCCGTACCGGGCATAACGACAGGTCCTTATTATCTAACTTCTTTCTAATTTATTATATACCCAAAGGCTCCGGCTTGTACAGCGGAGATTATTATATACATTTTCAATATAGACAATCCACTGATTTTATGGGTAACAAATGTTTACTAGTATTTGTAAAAAAGTTCACTTTTTTCAATAAATTTTTATAGAATATATTTACAAAGTGTATGATATAGTATACATTCTAAATATCAAAACATAGTATACCTATAGGAATACTATCAAATATTGAGGAGGCCGCAAAATGGCAAATCAGGACTTGCGTGATTATGCAATCGGGAACATTGAACATCAATTAAACAACATTTTTGGTGAAAGAAAAATGACAAACAAACTGCGGGAACAAATTGCTTCTGATATGGCAGTCCTTGCGTCAAATGCTTTTCGTGTTGGTTATTACGCAAAAGCGCTTGAAGATGGAAAAACGTTGTTCACAAATGACTTCGACAATGACAAAAAAAGTTTTGAATACTTAGTTGACATTACTTGGAGAATTCAGATAGCGGGAAAATGAAGCAATAACGGTTTAAGCGGGGTTCAACTCCCCGCATTGCCTATAACCGTTTCGTATGAAATGGTAACTTGTTTTCAGGAGAATTGTCATGGATAAGATGAAAACCG
>JAISQV010000253.1 GCA_031273985.1 Spirochaetaceae bacterium
GGGGCGGAAAATTGGGAATGGGACATCACAAAGTGAGGTGGTAATGAAAACAAAGGCGTATTTTTTCGGTATCGCGGCGCTGCTGTTGCTGCTGCCCCTGGCGCCCGCCCAGGAGGCCGGTCCGTTTCCCCCGCCGCCGGGGGAAACGGCGTCCGCCGCCGCCGGACCCGCCGCCGAACCAGCGGGGGAGGCGGGGAGCCTTGCCGAAGCGGTGGAGGCCGCCGGGCAGGAGCTAGAGGAAGCGGTGGAGGAACTGGAGGAGGCCGCCGGAAGATTCCCCGGCAGCGGGTTCTGGCGGCGCATTCTTGGGGCGCTGGCTATCCTCATCGTTCAGATTCTGGTCATCTGGTTCATCTGGCATTTTCTCTACGGCAAGATAAACAAAAAAGTAATCGGGTGGGGGGCGTACCACATAAAACCCCTGACGATCAAGAAATTAAAAATTCTCACGGTGGCGCAGATACTCAGCGTCGTAACTTTTCTGCTGCGTATCCTGAAGTACCTGGTAACAGCATTCCTGCTCTTCATCACGCTGCCGGTAATATTCAGCCTCTTTCCCCAGACCCGGCATATAGCGAATCAGCTCTTCGGCTATATACTGAACCCGCTGAGAAGAATCTTCCTCGGCGCCATAAGTTATGTGCCCAACCTTATCACTATCGTCATCATCATCTGGGTAATGCGCTACATACTCCGGGGCCTTAAATTCCTCGCGGGCCAGGTGGAGCGGCAGCGCCTCGTGATTCCCGGCTTCTACCCCGACTGGAGCAAGCCCACCTACAAGCTGCTCCGCATACTGGTCTATGCCTTTACCATGGTGATGATCTACCCCTACCTCCCCGGTTCGGGCTCCCCCATCTTTCAGGGCGTTTCCGTGTTCGCCGGTATCATTCTTTCCCTGGGATCATCTTCGGCCATAGGCAACATAATCGCCGGCCTCGTCATAACCTATATGCGGCCCTTCAAAATCGGCGACCGCATACAGATAGGAAATGTAACGGGCTTCGTGGAAGAAAAGTCCCTCATCGTCATAAAACTGCGGACCCACAAAAACGAATATGTTACCTTTCCCAACACCATGATTCTGAGCTCCAGCATCACCAATTACAGCACTTCTACGGACACCGAAAAAAAGGGCCTGATCATCCACGCCGATGTAACGATGAACTATCAGGTTCCCTGGCGCAAGGTGGAGGAAATCATGATCAACGCGGCGGTCAAGACTCCGGGCATAGAAAGCGAGCCCCCGCCCTGGGTGCTTCAAACCGCCCTCGAGGATTTCTACGCCCGTTACCAGATCAACGCGTGCACCAGGGACACGGATAGTGTTCCCGCAATCTACGCGGATCTCTACCGCAATCTGCAGGACGGTTTCGCCGACGAGGGCATAGACCTCACGGCGCCCATCTACCGCATCAACCTGCCCACGGAAAGCCACAAACCCCCGGAAAAAAAGCCTCCCCCCGAGGCGGGAGCGTAAAGGGAGTTTGCGCCTTCGGCGCAAACTCCGGGAGAAGGCCGGGGGGCGGTGCGGGGGGCTGCGGCGCACCCCTCCGCCTAAAGGCGGAGGGTACTTATGGTAACCGGGGGAATTTTTCTGCGCCGGAGCAGGCCAAATTCCTGCGTGGACAACCTGCGGTTGCCCTTCGTGCCCCCCGCACGGGGGTAGCCGGAGACCCCGCAGGGCCGCAGGCCCGAGGAGGCTCCGGCGTAGGGGGCTCGGCCCCCTCCTCACTTCCCCCCTTGGCGCGAAACGCCGCCTCCCCTTGCCTAAGGGCCCTCCGGCGATTATTATTGAGGGTAATAATCCCTATTGAGAGAGGTACAATATGGCTTACAAGATTACGGATGCGTGCGTGAACTGCGGTTCCTGCGAAGGCGACTGTCCGGCCGAGGCGATTTCCGAAAAGGGCGGAACCCGGTGGATAGACCCTGCCAAGTGTAAGGACTGCGGCACCTGCAAAGACACTTGCCCTACCGACGCAATCATCGAGGAGTAACCCTCAACGCAGACGGTATTAAAGGCAAGGGGCGACTCTTGCCTTTTTTCTTGTCCCCCCCCGGCCTGGCGCTCACCCTTCTGATCCTTCTTCCCGGCATTCCCGGCGCCCCCGAAAAGGCCCGCGCCCAGGACGCCGTCGGCGACTCGGGGGGCGTCCCCGCCGCGGCTCCGCTGATCCGCCGGCTCGACCCCCGGGACCCCGTGTTCAGACAGTACTCGGACGATGTGGAGGCCGCCCGGAGGCGGCTCTTTGACCGGCGGCGCGGCGGGGAGGATTCCGGCCTGCTGGATTATCTTGTCATATACGCGTACCAGGGCGCGGGGGAGGACCTCTTCAGCCTGGCCGCCCGCTGCAACCTGCCCTACGCGGCCCTGGCGACCCTGAACCGGCTTTCCCACCCCGCGGACCTTGCCGGGGCGGGCACGATCCTCCTCCCCTCCATGCCCGGCGTCTTCATCCCCCTGGAGCCTGAAACGGGCCTGGAATGGCTGCTTGCCGCCTCCCGCGACGCCGGGGAGGGAATCCCCCTGGTGGTACGCCGGGAGGGGCGCAGCGAGCGCTTCCGCTTCATCCCCGGCGGGGAATTCAGCGGCACGGAACGGGTCTTCTTCCTCAACGAAGGCTTCCGCTTCCCCCTCAGGACCTATCAAATCACCAGCGGCTTCGGCCCCCGGATCAACCCCGTCACGGGGAATCTCCGCTACCACCGGGGCCTGGACCTGGCCGCCCCCCAGGGAACGGAGGTCTACGCGTCCAGGGACGGGGTGGTGGTGGAGCGGGGGGAGGACCCGGTCTACGGCATCTACGTGATCCTGGAGCACGCGGAGCACTGGGCCAGCCTCTACGGGCACCTCTCGGAAACAACGGCGGTCTTGCAAAGCAGCGTCCGATCCGGTACCCTTATAGGCAGGGTCGGTTCGACGGGACAGTCCACCGGCCCCCATTTGCACTTTGAGATACGACGCTACGGAGAGGCTCAGGACCCGGGCAAGTTGCTTTTCAGAGAAGGCGCTCCATGAACAGCCACGGTAAAATCTGTTGTTTTTTCTGCTTTCTGACGCTTCTTGTCTGCGTAATGCCGGGCTCCGGGCTCCAGGCGGAACCGCTCAGGGTGCAGATCGCCGGTTCCCTCACCGTTTCCGGGGATAATCCCGGCGGCGCCAGCATCTCCCTCTCGTACAGCGATGCGGCTCTCATCGTATTGCAGGGCGATATCCGCTTTCTCCGGGGCATGGAACTCGAATTCACCGTTCCCCAGAGCTTCCTGCCCTACCGGGGCAGCCTGGCCCTGGTCATTTACAGCGATCTCAACCAGATTCCCGCTGCCGGGGCGGCGGACCTTGAAGCGCGGCAGTACAGCATGAACCCCGTACCCAACAAGATACAGTCCGTATACCAGATACCGCTGCGGCCCCGGCACGGCCTCAGCACCAGCCCCTACGCCGAGGTCCTGACGCCGCACCTGCCCCCCTCGTCCTTCCCCCTCCTCTTCCGCGTCATGCCCATCATCAAGGGGCTCACCACGGACATGGAGGCCATGCGCTTCACCCTCACCGTGAAGCCCATCCTCAGCGATGAAGGCGCCGTCCGCATCATCCCCCGCTACCCGGAGAACCTCCCCGGCAGACCCTTCACCGTCCTCATCGACGACGTGGTGGTGGAAAACCCCCGGGAAGAGCGCGTATTGCGGGAAGGGGAGCACCACCTCCTGATCCTTTCCGGCGACTACCGCAACGAAAGCCGGGTCTTCCGCGTGGAACGGGGCCAGGTCCTCTCCCTCAGCATCACCCTGCAAGACCCGACGCCCCTCATCATCTTCGAAGCCCCGGAAAACGCCCTCATCTTCTTCGATAGCCGCCCCATAAGCCCCACGGGCCCCATGCCGGTGGAGCCCGGCGTCCACGAAGTGCGCTTCCAGCTCAGCGACTACGCCATCGTAAAGACCCTGACCGTCCAGAAAGGCAAAACCTACCGCCTCGCCCTGACCATAGACCTCAGCATCGAAGAAAGCGAAGACTGAGCCATCCCCGCGCCGCGTCAACAACGAATAAGTGAATGCCAACAGAGCGGCAGCATGGGAAAGGGGGCCGAGCCCCCTGCGCCGGAGCCTCCTCCCCGCTTCGCGGGTCCGGGGTCTCCGGCTACCCCCGTGCGGGGGGGAGCACGAAGGGCAGCCGCAGGCTGTCTACCGAGAAATTTGGCCTGCTCCGGCGCACATAAATTCCCCGTTTACCATAAGTACCCTCCGCCTTTAGGCGGAGAAGTGCGCCGCCCCCCCGCAACGCCCCCGTTGGGGGGCTCGATGCCCCCCAAACCCCCTAGCCCGGGGGGATGCGCCCAAAGGGGGAAGCCCGGCCCGGAGAGTTAGCGGTCCCGGCGTACCTTGCCCAGA
>JAISQV010000258.1 GCA_031273985.1 Spirochaetaceae bacterium
GCGCAGGCCGCACGGGGCTTCGATTCCAGAAGGGCCATCTCCCCAAAAATGTCCCCCTCCTTGAGCATGGCCAGAAGCACCTCGTTGTTCTCCACAATTTTGACGATCTTCACCATGCCCTTCTGAATAATATAGAGTTCGTCCCCCGGCTCTCCCTCGGCGAAGATCATCGAATCCTTCGTATATTCCCGCGTAAATTCCGCCTTGTCCGGCTCCAGCTTGACATTCTTGATATAGGGGGAAATCTTCATCATCCGCTCCCGGGCCGTAGCCGCGTGGACGCCGCCCTGGGCGATTCGGAGGTAGCGATTGTACGCATAGAAGGCAGCGTTGAAGTGCCCCTGCTTCGTATAATACTCCGCCACACTAAAAAGATGCTCCAAATTATCTTCCGGTGCGGTTCCGTTCAGCGTCATCTCCATGAGCGCCGTATCAAGAAAACGCATACGCCGGGAAAACTGGAGGATGATCTTCATGGCGATGGGCGCGTTAAGCTGAATCAGCGGGACAAACTGATCCCGGTGCACAGAAATCAGCACGCAGTCCGTAAGCGCCTGGGCCGTCTCAATATGCGGGTGCTGCGACATCGTTGCCACCACCCCGAAAAAATCGCCCGCCTGCAGCAGCCCGCTCCCCTCTTCGCTCACCACTTCGGTCTGCCGGCTAATGAACACCTTCCCGGTCTTAATGATATAAAACCGGTCCGCCGCGGCCAGCTTCCCCTCAATGATAATATACGAACCCTTGGCAAAATTGACGAATTTAAGTTGCAGCGGTCCCGGCATCCCATCCTCCAGCCTGCCGGGGATGAGATTCGAACTCACACGGCCTTACAGCCAGGGGATTTTAAGTCCCCGGTGTCTACCATTCCACCACCCCGGCAATAAGCGTTCCGCACGCCGCCCCCCGCACGGCGAGCTACATATATACTAGTGCCCCCCCCACCCGCAGGTCAAGACGGACGGCGCGTAGCGCCGCAGGGTGGAAGGTGGAAGGAGGAATTAAGAGGGAGGAGGGGGCCGGGCCCCTACGCTCCGCGGGCCTGCGGCCCTGCGGGCTCCCCCGCGTGAGCGGTTTTCAGCAGCAACGCCCCCCATCCCCATGACTGAAGGAAAGCAGTGCGTGGTTATTCTTCTCTTCCCTCCTATCTTCCCTGTGGGCCATTCGTGTGCTTCGGGGTTAAATTCTTCATCCTTCCCCCTCCTGCGCGGAGCGCAGGCCGGGGGGGTAGCGCAAAAGCGTTTCTGCCGCGGTTACGCGACAGAAACCTTTGGAGCGTAGGGGGGCCGGACGGCGCGTAAGGGCTGCGCAGTAAAGTTATGGTAATCGGCCCCCCTCCTGCTTCTTCCTCTTCCTCTTCTCCTATTTGACACATTTGCAAAAACTCTGTATTCTCTCCCCGGTGAGACGCGCAGGCTGATAGCAATCGAAGCGGGGATGCGTATGGGGAAAAAGGGGTTGACGGCGGTTATCGGTATCGACGAGGAAAGGTGTGTTAATTGCCACGCCTGTATCGCGGCCTGTCCGGTAAAATATTGTAACGACGGTAAAGGGGAAAAGGTTTCCGTGAACCACGACCTCTGTATAGGCTGCGGAAACTGTATCCACGCCTGTACCCACAAGGCGCGGTTTATCGTGGACGATTCGGAGCGCTTCTTCGGCGCCCTGGAAGGGAAGGAAAAAGTAATCGCCATCGTGGCGCCGGCGGCGGCTTCCAATTTTCCCGGCAGGTACCTTAACTTGAACGGCTATCTCAAATCCCGGGGCGTGCGCGCGGTCTTTGACGTAAGCTTCGGCGCGGAACTTACCGTCTTTTCCTATCTGCGCTACATAAAGGAACAGAGCCCCTCTTTCTGCATATCCCAGCCCTGCCCGGCGATTGTTACGTTTATCGAAATCTACCATCCCGAACTCATCCCCCATCTTGCCCCTGCGGACAGCCCCATGCTGCATACCATAAAAATGATCCGGGAATACTACCCGCAGTACAGGGATCACAAGATCGCCGTCCTTTCCCCCTGCATCGCCAAGCGGCGGGAATTCGACGAAACAGGCATGGGGGACTATAACGTTACCTTTAGCACCCTGCACGATTACCTGGAACGGCAGGGCGCGGACCTGGGCTCCTTCAGGGCGGAGGGCTACGACAACCCGCCGGCTGAACGGGCGGTAAGCTTCCCCGTCCCCGGCGGCCTCCTCATCACCGTGGAACGGGACAATCCCGGCATAGGCAGGGTAACGCGGAAGATCGAGGGGGTGCACACCATTTACCCCTACCTGGCGGACGTGGCAAAGACCATAAGCTCAGGCGGCGGCAAAGACGGCGGGCTCCCCCTCCTGGTGGACTGCCTCAACTGCGAAAAGGGCTGCAACGGCGGGACCGGCACCCTGAACGGCGAAACCCCGGTGGACCAACTGGAAGCGCCCGTCTGGAAACGCCGGGCGGAGGTGGAGAAAACCTACGGAGGCTCCTCTTCGCCGCGCAGGAACCGGAGAAAAGTAAACAAGGTGCTCTCCCGTTACTGGAGGGAGGGCCTGTACGCCCGCTCCTACCAGGACCTCTCGGGAAACTACGCCCTCAAGATACCGGAGGGCGAAGAACTGACGGAAGTCTATAAAAGCCTCCGGAAATACGGCGAAGAGGACATATACGACTGCAACACCTGCGGGTACGGGACCTGCCACGGCATGGCCATAGCGGTCTTCAACGGGCTCAACCGGCCCGAAAACTGCCACCACTACGATCTTTCCATCATCGAGAAGGACAGGGAAACCATTGAACACATAAACCAACGCCGCAACAACCAGATCGAACAATCCCTCGGCTTCATGCGGGGCATCAACGAGCTGATAGACAACCTCAACGATCAAATAATCCGGCAGGCTTCCGCCATTGAGGAATCCTCCGCCGCCATCGAAGAAATGATGGCTACGATCAACAACACCGCGGTCATGGCCCAAAAGAAACAGGCGGCGATTCAGGAACTGGTAAGCAACATGGAACAGGGCCGTTCTTCCATGCGCAAAACCGTCGAAGCGGTGGGGAACATCACCAAAGGGGTGGAGGGCGTGGGCTCCACCATCAAGGTTATCAGCGGCATTGCGGCCAACACCAACCTCCTCTCCATGAACGCCGCCATCGAAGCGGCCCACGCCGGGGACGCGGGCGCAGGCTTTGCCGTGGTGTCCGGCGAAATCCGCCGCCTCTCCGAAACCACCCGCGAAAATTCCCAAAGCATAGGCCGCACCCTGAAAGACGTCATCGAAGGCATCAACGAAACCACCGCCCGCTCCTCCGAAACCGGCGGCCTCATCGACAAAATGACCGAAGAGGTAAACGGCTTTGCCGACACCATGACGGAACTCATCAACAGCCTCGGCGAACTCTCCATAGGAAGCGGCGAAATCATCAAGGCCCTCGTCCTGCTGCGGGAATACGCGGAGGCCATCAAGACCGGCTACCACGACATGATGGACAAGACCCACGACCTCGAATCGTCCATGCAGGGCATCCTGGCCGCGAGCTGACAGAGAATCCAAGAGGGGGCCAAGCCCCCTGCGCTCCAGCCTCCTCGGGCCTGCGGCCCTGCGGTGTCTTCCGCTACCCCCATGGCGGGGGGAGTCCCCCCGCAACGCCCCCCGCTCTTCCATAACTGCGCGGAGCGCAAGCCGGGGGGTAGCGCAAAAGCGTTTTGGCGGAGCCAAAACCTTTGGAGCGCAGGGGGGCCGGACAGCGCGTAAGGGCTGCGCAGCAATGTTACGGTAATCGGCCCCCCTCCTGATTCTTCCTCTTCCACCCTCCACCCTACGGCGCTTCGCGCCGCTTGACAGATTCCCGCCCTTCTGTTAAAGTTCTCTATATCTTTTGGAGGGCAGTTGGCGGACAGGGATTTACGAACTAACGAGCAGATCCGGGTGCGGGAAGTGCGCCTTATCCGGGATGAGGGGGATCAGCAGGTCCTGCCCACCCAGGAGGCGCTGGCGCTGGCGCGGGACTTGGGGTTGGACCTGGTGGAGGTGGCGCCCCAGGCGAGTCCTCCGGTGGTGAAGATCCTGGACTACGGCAAGTTCAAATTCGAAAACGAAAAGAAAGTCAGGGATTCCCGGAAGAAACAGAAACAGCTCAAACTGAAAGAGATACGGATGCAGCCCAAGATTGACGATCACGACCTGGATTTCAAGTCCAAGCATGTGCGGGAATTCCTGGGCGAGGGCAACAAGGTTAAGGTAACGGTGCGCTTCCGGGGGCGGGAACTTGCCCACACGGAGCTGGGCCTGGATGTCTTGAAGGATGTCCTGAAACGGATCGAAGGGGAGTATGTCATGGATAAGTCCCCGGCCATGGAAGGCCGCTTCATGTCCATGGTTCTAAGCCCCAAGGCCGCGCGGACAACCGGGGGGCAGCCCAAGGCGGCGTCCCCTGCGGCGCAGCAGCAGGCCGCGCCGTAGACGCCCGGTATATTTGAGTAACAAGGAGCCCGCGCCATGGAAGCGCGGAGCCGCAACAGGGGTGGGTTATGCCTAAGATGAAGACCAGGAAGAGCGCGGCCAAGCGCTACTCCTTCACCGGAACCGGAAAGGTCAAGTACAAGAAACAGAATCTCCGCCATATTCTGACCAAGAAGTCCGCCAAGCGGAAACGGAATCTGCGGCATCCGGGGATTCTCTCCAGCGACAATGTGAAAGTCATACGGAAGCGCCTTCTGCCCTACGGCTAAGCTTGAAGGCCGCTGAAAATAACGAAAGGGGTTAAGATATGTCAAGAGCGGTAGACGGGTCCCGGAGGAAGGACCATCGTAAAAAGATACTCAAACAGGCCAAAGGTTACTGGGGCAGGCGGCATTCGAACTACAAGACCGCCAAAGACGCGGTTACCAAGGCCCTCTTCTATGCCTACCGGGACCGGAAGGACCGGAAGGGGGATTTCCGCCGCCTGTGGATAGTGCGGATCAACGCCGCATGCCGGGCGGAGGGCCTGAGTTATTCCCGCTTTATAGCGGGCCTTGCCGAGGCGGGGATCACCATCAACCGTAAGGCTCTGGCGAGTCTTGCCCTGGAGGATCAGGCGGCCTTTAAGGCGGTAGTTGATCAGGCAAAAACAGCGCTGGGGGCCTAGATCATGGTTACCCTCGACCAAATCAAACTGCTGGAAGCCAAGGTTGCAAAGACCATAGAGATTGTAAACAAGGTTACCGGGGAAAACGCCTACCTGAAGGGCAAGCTGGAAACCTACCAGAAACGGATTGATGAGCTCGAGGTGTTGATACAGCGTTTCAAGGAAGACCAGGGGCGTATTGAGGAAGGGATCATGTCCACCCTGGACCGGCTGAGCAAATTTGAAGAGGCCGTGGAGGGCGACGTCCGGCAGGAGCCTCCCGCCGCCGGGGACCAAAGCCCCAAAGCCCCGGAGCCTGAGCCCCTTCACCTTGTTACCGATGACGATACGGCCCCGGCAGCGGCCTATATCCCGGCGGAGGAAGATGCGGATGATCCCCTGATCTTTGACGAAAACGATGATGCGGGTGACTCCGCCCTCAGCGGCGATTCGGAACTGGACATTTTTTAGGAATCCCTGTGGCGAAAAGCGACCTCCGTATTGATATATTGGGGACTTCCTTTTCGATTTCCGCCGATGAGGACCAGGCCTACCTCGAAAGCCTGCTGAACTATTACCGTATAAAAGTCGAAAATACCCGCAAAAGAACCGGCCTCCAGGACCCCTTGAAGCTGGCCCTGGTTACGGGCTTTTTACTCTGCGATGATCTTTTTAAGGGAAGCGCCGGGGATGAACAGGACGAGGCCGAAAGGCTCACCCTGGACCTGATCAGCCGTATTGATGCGGCGCTTTCCGCCGGGGATGCCTTCCCCGCAGCCTCCGGCGGGGAGCCCCCCGAAGGGGCCTACCGGGGGCCGCCCTTCTTCAAACTGGAAAACACGGTAAAACACTACGAATGGGGTTCCCCCCGCTGGATTCCCCGGCTCCTCAACCAGCCCAACGAGGATTCCGCGCCCTGGGCGGAACTCTGGATGGGTGCCCCCTCCCGGACCGGGGCTGAGGCGCGGCCCCTGGGGGAGATCATCGCGGAACACCCGGATTTCTACCTGGGGCCGGAGCTCCGCCGGAATTTCGGGACCCTGCCCTTTCTGTTCAAGCTCCTCGCCGCGGGAAAGCCCCTCTCCCTGCAGGCCCACCCGGAGAAGGAGCAGGCCCGGAGGGGCTGGGAAAAGGAAAACCGGCAGGGACTCCCCCCGGAGGACCCGGGGCGGAACTACCGGGACCCCAACGGCAAGCCGGAACTGCTCTGCGCCCTGGGAAATTTCCGGGCTCTCTGCGGCTTCCGGGAGCGGCGGGACATCAGGCGGCTCCTGGAGCTTTTCGGCGGGGAAGCTTTTGACGGGGACGGGGTGAAGCCTTCGGAGGCGCTGAAAGAGGCCCTGCTGGACTTGAAGGACGCTTTGGACGGGGAGGAGGGCCTGCGGGATATGCTGGGCCTGCTCCTGGGCCTGGACCCGGAGACTCTCCGCGATCTGGGGGTGTACTCCCTAGCCCAGGCGCCGCAGTTGGAGGAGTCCTACCCGGAATACGCCGGGGAGTGGCGCGCCGTGGCCGGGCTGGCGGAGCTGTACCCCGAAGATCCGGGAATCCTGGCGCCGCTCTTCCTCAATCTGCTGCGGCTCAAACACGGGGAGGCCATCTTCCTGCCCCCCGGCGTGCTTCATACCTACCTCGAAGGATTCGGCGCGGAGCTGCAGGCCGATTCGGACAATGTTGTCCGGGGGGGGCTCACGGCAAAGCACGTCGACGTGGAAGAACTCTTCGCCATACTGCGCTTTACCCCCTATCAACCCGCCGTACTCCAGGGCGCCGAGTTAAGCGCCGTGAAGGGCTGGTACGCCTATCCGGCGGTTTGCCGGGAATTTTCCCTCTACTTTGGCCAGAGCCTGGGGGACCCCCTGCCCCTTCCGCCGGGGCCCCTTATCGTACTGGTAACCCAGGGACAGGCCCGGCTTTCCGCGGAAAACGGGGAAGACTTGGTTCTGGGGCCGGGGGAGAGCGCCTTTGCCGCTCCGGGAACGGCGTATCTCGAGGGAAACTTTACGGCCTTTGCCGCAGGCCCCGGCGAATACCGCTGATCCCCATCACGGTTCATGAAAATTCTGGTAGACGCGGATTCCTGTCCGAGGCCCGTCCGGGACCTGGTGCTGCGGGCCGCCGCCAAACGGGGGCTTCCCGTGATCTTTGCGGCAAACCGGCCCATACCGGGGGTACCCGGCGCCCTGATGGAGTTATGCCCGCCGGGGGAGGGCTCGGCGGACGACCGGATCGTGGAGCTCTCCGCGCCGGGGGACCTCGCCATAACCAGGGACATAGCCCTTGCCGGAAGGCTCGTGGAAAAGGCCGTGCGGGCCCTCGATGACCGGGGAAGGCGCTACACGGGGGAAAATATACGGGAGCGGCTCTCCATCAGGAATTTTACGGTAGCCCTGGCCGAATCCGGCCTTGGGGCGGAGCGGCATGCGGTTTACGGCAGGCGGGAACTCAAGACCTTCGCCGACGCCTTTGACCGGGAGCTTTCCCGCCCGCGCGCGGAGGGTTAGGGCTAGTGTACCGTATCGTTGACAAATGGCTTAATGAAGTCAAACCACGGACCTCACTTTTCCGCTATGGAACCGAGGAAAAGTAGACCACACAGAAAAACCGAGAAACCCCAAAGAATATGAGATATTTAGGCCGATTTTGCTTCATTATCTACTCTTTTCTTTGTCCGTGTCTGTCTGTGTCCTCCCCCGCGAAAGCGGGTTCTTCGTGGTTATTCCTACTTCTGTGTAAGACAGAACACTAGTACCTTGATTAGGTCAATCAATAGGTTTAACCACGAAAGGCACGAAAAGAAAAACAACCACCAAGGGCACAAAGGAAGGAAAAAGATTGTTTTTTAACCAAAATCTTCGTGTCCTTTGTGTGGACTACTTTGTGGTTAAATTTCTTTAAAAAATTTGGGTATTTTGCGGTACTTGAAGGTAACGCGCTTTCCTTTTTCGTGCTTTTTTGCGGTTGAATTTCTTAAAAGTAAAATTGCTGGTAAAATTCGCTTGACTCATCCTCCGTCTTGCCCTATACTCCAGACTGTATGCTTCAAAGGAAGCAGGGGTGCAATTCCCCCGCTATCCCGTAACTGTGATCGGGCGGTGCGCCGCAAGCGCGCCATTCCCTCTGGACAGCCACTGGCGTGAGCCGGGAAGGCTTGAGGGAAAGCCCCGTAAGCCAGGAAACTTTGGCGTACCGTGTTCCCCGGATTACCGGGGAGAGAGGACCTTGTTTTTTTGAGCCCCGGGGATAGGGCGCCAGAAAGACTGATTATCTGTGTGCTTTAGTAATCGGTTTTTCCCCATTTTTGAAGGAAGGGGAAAAATTTGCCCGCGCATACGAAGACAGCGCCGCGCAGTGTTACGTTACTCCAAAAGAGCCCCTCCATGGGGCATTTTGC
>JAISQV010000050.1 GCA_031273985.1 Spirochaetaceae bacterium
ATGGACATCAAGATAGGCGGGGTGAGCCCCGAAGTGATGCGGAAAGCCCTTGATCAGGCCAAGCGGGGCAGGCTTCACATCCTTTCGATCATGAACGCCACCCTGGCCCGGCCCTCGGAACAGATCAGCGAATATGCGCCCAAGATACTCACCATGCGTATCGATGTGGACAAGATAGGCGCCCTCATAGGCCCCGGCGGAAAGAACATCAAGGCCCTCTGCGAGCAGTACAGCGTTACAATTAACACCGAGAATGACGGCACCGTTACGATCTACGGCAAGAACACCAAGGATGCCGAGGATGCCAGGACCGCGGTGCAGGGCATCGTTTCCGATCCTGAACCGGGCCGCGTCTACACCGGCACGGTGAAGCGGATCATGGATTTCGGCGCCTTTGTGGAGATTCTGCCCGGCAAGGAGGGACTCGTTCACATTTCCCGGCTTTCCCGGCAGCGCATAGCCCAGGTGCAGGATGTGCTTCAGGAGGGTCAGGAGATTCCCGTGAAGCTTGTCGAGATTGACAAGCTGGGGCGCCTCAACCTTTCCTACATAGACGCTATCGATCCCGACGGCGAGACTCCCGCGTCCGTGCGGGATACCCAGGTCCAGCGGAGACCCCCCCGGCGCTGAGGCGGCGCCGGGCGCAGCTTCCCGCGGCGGCATTGCATGAGCGGGCTGCTTAACCGGGCTTCGGGCTACCGGCCGCTCCAGCCGGGCCTGTCCCGGAGGAGTTCACTCCTCGTCCGGGCTTCGGGTTACAGGCCGGAGTCGCCCCGCGGCGGCTCCCTGCTTGCCCGGGCGGCGGCCCTCCGGGGAGCCGGGGCGGAAAGCCGCCGCTTCCCCGTTTCCCGCGCCTTTCCCCCGCCGGGGCCTTCCGCCCCGGCCAGGCGGGCGATGTCGGGGACCCTGTTCCGCTATATCGTTTCAGAAACCGCGGTTTCATTTTTTGTAGCTTTTCTGTTTTTCTTTTTCATCTTTTTTGTAAATCAGCTCCTCCTTGTCGCCCAGCAGATCCTGTCCAAGAAGGTTCCCGTCAACCAGGTGATACTGCTGGTGCTTTATTCACTCCCCTCGGTGGTCGCGCTGGCGGCGCCCTTTGCCTCAATGGTAGGAATACTGATGGCCATAGGGAGGCTCAGCTCGGATAACGAAATACTGGTCATGCTTTCGGCGGGGCTTCCTTACCGTAACATTGTCGCGCCCGCCGCGGTGGTAGGAATACTGGTGTCATTGGCCTCCTTTGCGGCCAATGACATACTCCTTCCCCTGGGGACTCTCGAATTTTCAAGGCTCTATCAGCGAATCATCTTTTCCACCCCGGCGCTGGAGCTGGAGGCGAACTCGGTGAAGCGCTTCAAGGATACCATCATCATTACCGGCGAGGTGGAGGGCCGCGTGATACGGGACGTGCTGATTCTGGACAAAACCGGAGACGGCGAGCGGCGCTTCATTCTGGCGCGGGAGGCGGCGCTTGTGGACCGCGGCAGGGAGGGGCTCAGTCTTGACTTGAACAATGCCTTTGTGCAGAGCGTGGGGGAAGTGGCCCGCCGGGATTACGATTATGCCTCCGCGGAATTCTTGCGCTACTATGTGCCCCAGGAGGATGTGATTCAGGCCATTTCTTCGGTAAGCCCCCGGGAGATGAGTTCCCGCGATGTCTGGCGGGAGATAGGGGTCAAGCAGGCTGCCCTGGCGGAGCAGATAGACGGGCAGCGCGGCCTCATCCTCAGGGGCGCCATGAATCTGGAACAGTCCCTGCGCCGGGGGCCGGAAGCGGGGCAGGCCTGGCGAAACCGGGAAAGCTACGCGGCGGCCCTTGCCAGGGACATGGAAATTGAGCGGGTTTACCGGCGGGACCGGAGGCTTTCCATTTGGCGGCTGGAATTCTACAAGAAATTTTCCATTCCCCTGGGAGCCTTTTCTTTCGTGTTCCTCTCGGTCTCCCTGGGGCTGCTTGCCAAAAAAAGCGGTCAAACCGTAGGTTTTTTGGTGGGCGCCATCATTGCTGTATTCTATTGGGCCATGCTGATCGGAGGGCAGACCCTGGGGATAAATCAGGGTTTTTCCCCCTTCCTGTCCATGTGGTTCCCCAATATTTTGGCTCTCTCCATCGGGATAATCATGTTGATGGTGCGGGTAAAGCGTTAGAGGCGCGTCATGATTCTCGATCGCTATCTTTCAAAACAGTTTTTCCCCTATTTCTTTCTGGCCCTGGGGATGTTCGTGCTTCTCATCTGCCTGATCGATCTCTTCGCAAATCTGGTACGCTACCTGAACTACGAGGTTCCCCTGAAACAGGTGCTGCTCATCACCCTGTACTATGTTCCGAAAAGCATTTCCTATGCCATACCCATCTCCCTGATTTTCGCCTCCGCCTACAGCCTGGGGGATCTCTTTGCCCGAAACGAATTGGTGTCGATATTTGCTTCCGGCATTCCCTTTGCGCGTTTTGTAATGCCTCTGGCTCTGATAGGGATACTGTCTTCGGTGTTTTCGTTTTTCTTTCAGGATCTGGTCGTTATTCCTACCCTGAAACAGAAGAATAACCTGAGCCGTATCGCCCTGCACCAGCAGCCCAAGGCCAGTGAAAATGCAGATATTGTGATCAAGGCGAATAACGGGCGGACCATATACCAGGTTGATTATTTTGATGCGGATCGAAACCAGCTAAACGGGCTGAGCATTGTCGAGGAAAGCGATGACGGCGGCTTTGACGCGCTGATCCGCGCCCCCGAGGCCCGCTGGACCGGGGAATACTGGCTTCTGGTAAACGCCCTGGTTTACCGCTGGGCGGAAGACGGCTTTTTGCGGGTGCGGGCGCTGGAATCCACCGATGCCTACCGGGAAAATCCCGATACCTTCCGGCGTAATGCGGTAGAGGTAGAATCCCTGCCGGTTCGGGAGGCGGGCTTTTTGATTCAGGACCTTAAAAATGCGGGGCTTCCCTTTCTTGAAGTACAGGCGGAATATTACCACCGCTTTTCGTTCTCCACGGTTTCTTTTGTGGTGATGGCCCTTTCCATCTCCATGGGTGGAAGATTCAAAAAGAACATTCTGCTTATGAGCCTCGCCACGAGTCTCATAACAGCGGTAGTATTTTATGTCATGGAAATGGTCAGCATGATGCTGGCCCAGACGGGTTTTATTCCACCCCTGATTGGGGCATGGTTTCCCATCGTTTTTTTCAGCATTATAGGAGTGCTGCTTTTGGGGAGCGCCAAGACCTGATGGCTTTTTTTACCATCCTGAAAAACGATTCCTCCTCCCGTGCCCGGAGGGGAATTCTGGAACTCCCCCACGGCGCCGTTGAAACTCCCGTATTCATGCCCGTCGGGACTCAGGGCAGCGTCAAGGCCGCCGATACCGATACGCTTGTTGAAATAGGCTTCGAGATTATTCTCTCCAACACCTACCATCTCTACTTGCGGCCGGGGACGGAGGTCATATCCGCCGCCGGGGGGCTGCACCGTTTTATGAACTGGAACCGCTGCATCTTGACTGATTCCGGGGGCTTTCAGGTATTTTCCCTGGCGCCCATGCGGAAGATCCGCGACGACGGGGTAAGCTTCCGCTCCCACATAGACGGCTCATCCCACAGCCTCAGCGCGGAAGACATAGCGGCGATCCAGGTGATTCTGGGCAGCGATATACAGATGCAGCTCGATGTGTGCAGCCCCTGGGGGGCGGAGCGGAAGGAGGCGGAGGAGGCCCTGCGCGTCACGTCCCTGTGGCTTGAGAGGGCCGGGACCGCCTGGAAGAGGGCCTCGGCGGAGGGCTACGGGGGGAAGCTTTTTTCCATCGTGCAGGGAAATTTTTTTAAGGACCTGCGCCGGATAAGCGCGGAGCGGGCGGTGGAGGCGGACCTTCCCGGCATTGCCATAGGGGGGCTCTCCGTGGGCGAGGAAGACGCCGTGTTTTATGAGTACCTGGAGTACACGGCGGCCCTGCTCCCCGGGGAAAAGCCCCGCTATGTCATGGGAATAGGAACCCCGGAGTTTATTCTTTTCGCCATTGAACAGGGAATAGATATGTTCGACTGCGTTTTTCCCACCCGCAGCGCCCGGAACGGGCTTGTTTTTTCTTTCCGG
>JAISQV010000294.1 GCA_031273985.1 Spirochaetaceae bacterium
GCCCCCTTTAATCGGAATTTCACTTGTCAGCAATTAAACTATGGTTTAATCAGGAGGGCCGAGCCCCCTGAAGAACCCGCTAAGAACTCGCTTGCGCGAGGGAGGGTTCGCGGGGGAGAGCCTCCTCGGGCCTGCGGCCCTGCGGGGTCTGTCGCTACCCCCACTACGGGGGGCAACCGCAGGTTGTCCACGCAGAAATTTGGCCTGCTCCGGCGCAGAAAAATTCCCCGTTTGCCATAAGTACCCTCCGCCTTTAGGCGGAGGAGTGCGCCGCGGCCCCCCGTAACGCCCCCCATCCTGCCCAAACGCTAAGCGTTTGGGCCCGGAGTTTGCGTTCCGCGCAAGGGATAGAAGGGGTGCCCGAAGGGCAGACCCGGTGTGAAACACCGGGGCCGGAGCGCTAGCGGAGCCCCGCATAGCCCGGTCCCCGCCGCAGGCGGGGATGCGCCCCGCCTCCCTAACTGAGGCGGCTGCGGAATTCCCGCGAAATTTCCCGTTTCAGGTCCCGCTCCCGTATGTCGGCGCGTTTATCGAAACTTTTTTTGCCCTTGCAGAGGCCCAGCTCTACCTTCACCCGGCCCTTCTTGAAGTAGAAGGAGAGCGGAATCAGGGTGTAGCCCTTCTCTTCCACCCGCCGGGTGATGCGCTTGATTTCGTCCCTGTGCAGGAGGAGGCGCTTCTTCCGGTCCGGGTCGTGGTTGAAGATCGATGAAAAGGGATTCTCCGCCACCTTGAGGGAGCGGAGCCAGATTTCGCCGCCGGAGACTTCGGCCCAGGCGTCGGGGAAAGAGATGCGGCCGTCCCGGAAGGATTTGACCTCCGTGCCGAGGAGTTCTATGCCGCATTCGTAGCGGTCGTCCACGGCATAGTCGAAGCGGGCCTTCCGGTTTACCGCGATGATCTTGACGCCTTCGCTCATGGTTCGGCTGCCCGCTTGCCGGACGCGGGCCGGGCTATCACCGGGCGGAAGGAGACGAAGGGGGAGCACGCGTCCGGGGGCAGGGAGGCGCGGGTTCCGGCGTTGACCGAGCCCGGCGGGTTGATCCAGGCGCCGCCCCGCAGGTTCCGCTCCGGCGAGGGGGCCTCCGGGCCGGGAAAGAAGGAGAGGGGGACGTGGTAGTCGCCGCACCACTCCCAGAGGCCGCCGAGCATCTGGGCGGGCATTTGATTGGAGGCCGCTCCCGGGGCAAGCCGGGCGGCGTACTCCCACTCGTCTTCCTCCGGGAGCCGCACCTCAAAGGCTCCGACACGCTCCCGGTAGCTTGCGTCAAGCCAGTCGCAGTAGGCTTTGGCGGCGTACCATGAGACTCCCTGGACCCCCGTGGGGCCCGTCCCCGCGGGGGGGCTGTAATGCTCCAGATAGCCGGGGCCGGCAAGGCCCTCCCGGATCAGGCCCTCCCGGCGGGAGGGATCCCAGCGGGGCTCCGCGCCGGTGAAAGCTTCCCACTGGGCGGCGCCCAGCTCGTAGCGGCTTATCCAGAAACCCTCAATCTCCAGCCGCTCCGCCTTCCGGAGGGAGCCGGGCTCCAGATACCCCCCGTCCAGGTAGACAAACTCGACGCCGCCCAGATTGAGGGAACGGCCCAGGGCGGGGATACCCGGGGCGCCGGGGGCGTTGGCGCGGCGGAGGGCCCCGGCCTCCCTCCCGACCAGGCTCAGCGCGTACCAAGAGGAGGCGGTGAGACGGGCGGCGGCGTCCCCCTCCAGGAGCTCCGCCAGGGCGGGGGCCGCGCCGGGAGACGCGGCAAGCGTGGCAAGGAGGAGACGGCCTGAGCGGATGGCGCTGAGCGGGGAAGGGGAGAGGCCCCGGTTATCCAGAAGGAAGCGGGCCCGCAGAAGATCCCGGAGCGCCGCCCTGGTAACGGTGTAGCCCAGGCTCCCCGCCAGGATTCCGTCCATGCCCTCCCGGAACGCAGGATCGGAGGCTGCGGCGGCGGAACGGTAGACCCCCTCCGAAAGAACCTGGGGGATCTGCCAGGCTGCGGCGGGCTCCCCGGCAAAGGCCCACGCTGCGTATTCCGCCGCGGCCCGGCGCAGGGGTTCCAGGGGGTCCGCCGCCTCAAGGCGTCCCTCCACGCTCACGCGCCGGGGAAAGAAGCGGGAGCCCAGGAGCCTGCCCGGAATATCCCGCTCCAGGCTCAGGGTGGAAAAGCCCGGAATCCCCATTTCCAGGCGGTGCGTCCCCTGGGGGATCACTATGCTGCAGGGACTCGTCCCCCGGTAAACGCCGTCCACCCGGATGGCGGCCCCCAAGGGTTCGGTGGTAAACGTAACGAGGCTCCCTGGCCGGGAAAGGCCGGGATAGACGAGGAGGAAGAACAGGATCACCAAGAGTATCAGAGCAAAGAGGACGGAGAGCCAGACCCCCGGACGGAGGCCGAAAAGCGGTTTAAGCCTTACCTGATCCGTCTGATTTGCATCGGACATGAGCAGAGTATAGGGAGCCCCCCCGGCCTTGTCAACATTGGGCCCCTGTAGTAGGCTCTAGTGATGGCGGAAGCACCGGATTTCTTTGACCGGCTCTGCGGGATCACCGAAGCCTACCTTACCCGCAGGCGGAAAAAGGCGCGTATAAGAAAAGAAAAACAGCGGGCAAAAAGCCAGGTTGTGGATTGGATAGAAGCGATTCTCTGGGCTGTCTGCATGGTGCTCCTCATCAATCAGTATCTCATTCAGGCCTTCGAGATTCCCTCGGGCTCCATGATGGATACCCTGATGATAGGCGACCGGATCTTTGTCAACAAACTGATCTACGGCCCGGAACTCCTCCCCGGCGCGGGAAAACTGCCCAGCCCCTACAGCCCCCGGCGGAACGAGGTCATCATCTTCGAGAATCCTTCCTACATATCCAGGGGCGCCGTTTTCGACATAGCCCAGCGTATTATCTTTATGGCTACCTTTTCCCTGGTGAACATTGATCGTGATGAGAACGGCGAGCCGAGTGTACACTTCCTGATCAAGCGTGCCGCGGGCGCGGAGGGCGACCATTTTGTTTCGGAGCGCGGCGAGATGAAGATACGCTTCGCCGGTGAGGAGGACTGGATCTTGGAGCGGGATTACAACGCCGCCCTGGGGCTGGATCACCGGATCAGCCGCCTCGTGGAAGACTCTAGTTATCCCGCCCTGGAAGCCGCGGGGAGGCTTGGCGCCTACCTGGACCTTGCCCTCAATCCGCCGGAATCCCTCTCCGCCCGGACGGATTCCCTTTACGGGCTCCGGTACCCCGACTATTTTGCCACGGAAGACGCCCGGCTTGAGATGCTCCGCTCCGCCTTTCCCCAGGACACGCGTTACCGCGCCCGGCTTGCCCGGCAGCGGCTGGGCTGGTACGTACCCGAGGGTTATGTCTTTCCCCTGGGGGACAACCGGGATAATTCCCGGGATGGCCGCTACTTCGGGCCGGTGAAAAAATCCCGGGTGCTGGGCCGGGGGGCCCTTATCTTCTGGCCCCTTTCCCGGCTGGGCGCGATACGATGAATCTTCCCGGTTTCCCGGCCCCGCACAACAGCGTCAGGTAGGGCCCATGTTCAACAAATGGCGAAAGTATTCCTACGCGGCCCAGAAAGACCAGTACCACAGGCTGCGGTGGGTGGTGCTTCTGTTTTGCGCGTTTTTTCTGCTTTACCTGCTGCTTTCCAGCTTTGTCATTTCCACCCGGGAACTCGGAAACGACACCATGAGGCCGGGCCTCTACCGGGGAGACCGTTTCATTTTTTCCTCCCGGACCATTTTCCGCTTTCTTCCCGATTCCGCCTCCACCCTGAGTCTGGGGCGGGGGGAGGTCGTGCTGGTGGACGAGGGCCTTCGTAATCCCCGGAGCTTTCCCGTGGAACTACTGGATTCGGTGATCCGGTTTTTTACCGCCCAAAAACTGGGCCTGGGGAACCGGCTGGAAAATCATTACATCAAACGAATCATAGGTTTTCCCGGAGACGAGATCAGCATAGCCAACTATGTGGCGCGGGTAAAACCCTCGGGAAGCGCCTACAGTCTTACGGAATTCGAGCTCTGGGAGCGCCCCTACGATGTGGACATTCCCCAGACTCCCGCCCTGTGGGATGAATCGCTGCCCTTTTCCGGGAATATGGAAACCCTGCTGCTGGGGGAAGATGAATGTTTCGTCCTTTCCGATGACCGGGGCAACACCAATGACTCCCGGACCTGGGGCCCCCTGCCGCTGGATCTTATAGCCGGCAAGGCCCTGTTCCGCTATTGGCCCCTCAACCGCCTGGGCCTCCCCTGAGGCGCATGGAAGCGTCCCTCTACATTCACGTTCCCTTCTGCGCGGGGGCCTGCGATTACTGTGATTTCTATTCTGTTCCCGTAGGTTCCGGGGACGGCGTGCTGGCGGCCTATACGGAGCGGCTGCTCCTGGACGCGGCATTACTGTTCCGGGAATACCGGCCCGATTCCGTGCCCACCGTCTATGTGGGGGGCGGCACGCCTTCCATGCTGGGCGCCGGGGGCATAAGCCGCCTCTTGGGGGGGATACTCGCCCTGCTCCCCGCCCCTCCGCTGGAACTTACCGTGGAGGCGAA
>JAISQV010000064.1 GCA_031273985.1 Spirochaetaceae bacterium
CAGGGCTATGAGGGGGCGCTCTACCTCGTCCAGCACCCCGGCGAAGCGTAAGAGGGCGTCCCGGGCGGCCTCGGTTTCCACCAGGGCGGCGCAGAGCCCCTCCGGGGCGCGGCGCATACATTCCCAGAGGAGGAGCCCGTCCCCGGCGGAGGGGAGGAGGATCCGGTCCTGGCGTTTCAGCGCGGCGGCGGCTACAACGCGGTCCCGCTCGGAGAGGAGCGTGGCGCTCCGCCCGGATTCCAGGCGCTTGAACCAGTGTTCCCGGCCCCTGGCCGAAGCGGACCAGGAAAGAAATTCCCCCTCCCCGGCGTCGGAGAGCACCACCGCTGCCTGAATCTCCCGCTTGCGTATCACCTCGTCCCGTATGCCCTTCTCGTAGCCCGACGCCGAGGGGCTGTAAAAGGTCTTTCCCCGGAGGACGCCGGGGAGGTACTGCTGGGCCGCCCAGTGGTCCCGGTACGCGTGGGGGTAGATGTAACCCTCCCCGTGGCCGAAACCTTCCGCGTCCCGGCTCGCGTCCCGCAGGTGGTTGGGCACCTCGGCGTCCTCCCGGTCCACCTCCTTGAGGGCGTCGAAGAAGGCCAGGGCGCTGTTGGACTTGGGCGCCGTGGCCAGGTAGAGGCAGGCCTCGGCCAGGGGGAAGTTCCCCTCCGGAAAGCCTATGCGGTCAAAGGCTTCGGCGCAGGAAATGACCACCTGTATGGCCCCCGGATCGGCCAGGCCCACATCCTCGCTGGCAAGAATGATCATGCGGCGGAAGATGAAGGCCGGGTCCTCCCCGGCGCGCAGCATCTTGGCCAGCCAGTAGAGGGCCGCATCGGGATCGCTCCCCCGGAGACTCTTGATGAAGGCGCTGATCGTGTCGAAGTGATAATCCCCGTCCCGGTCGTAGAGCACCGCCCGGCGCTGTATGCTCTCCTCGGCGGCCTCCAGGGTAACGCTAATCTCCGCTCCGGGGGGCGGGGGGAAACCCAGGGAAGTTTCCCCTCCCCCTTCGGGCCGCCAGGGGCTCGTTTCCACGGCCAGCTCCAACGCGTTGAGGAGGCTCCGGGCGTCGCCCCCGGCAACCTCCACCAGATGCTCCAGGGCGCCCTCCTCAAAACTGAGCCGCCACGCGCCGTAACCCCGCGCCTCGTCCGCCGCGGCCCGGAGCGCCGCCCTCATGAGGTCCTCCGCGCTGAGGGGCTTGAGCTGGAAGATGCGGCTCCGGGAAACCAGCGCCCGGTTGACCTCAAAGAAGGGATTCTCCGTGGTGGCCCCGATGAGGATCACCACGCCGTTCTCCACCCAGGGGAGCAACGCGTCCTGCTGGGCCTTGTTCCAGCGGTGCACCTCGTCCACAAAGAGGATGGTCCGCCTGCCGTAGAGCCGCCGGTGCTCGTCGGCCCGGTCTATGGCCTCCCGAATATCCTTGATCCCGGCAAGCACCGCGTTGAGGCTCTCAAAGTAGGCCCTGGTGGTGTTGGCAATGACCCTGGCAAGGCTGGTCTTGCCCGTACCGGGGGGCCCGTAGAAGATCAGCGACGAGAGCCGGTCCGCCTGTATGGCCCGCCGGAGCAGCCGCCCCGGCCCCACGATATGGTCCTGGCCTATGACCTCGTCGAGGCTTTGCGGCCTCATGCGATCCGCCAGGGGGCCCTCGGAAGGCCCCGCCCCGCGGGTAAAGAGGCCGCCTTCCCCTAGTTTCCCCGATCCTCTATGCCCCACTCCCATACCTCGCCGTTCTTGCGGCAGACCCAGAGCCCCTTGAGTTGGGTGGATGCAAAAATTTCGCCTTCCGCCGTTACAAAGAGGTGGTTTATCACCCGGCGGCCCAGGGACTCGCTGTAGCCGGCCCAGGCCTCGGGGCTTACACTTTCGGGGAGGTCCTCGTACACGGAGAAGTCCGAAAGCTTCACTTCCACGTAGCCGTAGGTGTAACTGCCCGTGTAACGGCGGCCCACCAGAAGGGCCCCCTTAAAAACGGCGATGGCCCCGGTGGGGGAACCGGGAATGGAGGGGGAATGCAGGGTAACGCCGGCGGGGCCGGTAATTTCCGCTATTGTGGAATTTGCCGTGATCCCGTAAAGGGCGGGAGCGGCGGCGTCCAGGGCAAAATTGATGAGGGTGTCAAGATCATTGCCGGCCATCCTGCTCAAGTTTGCCGGCGAAGGGCCGGCGTAGACCCCCTCGTCCATGATGGAAAGATAGTAGTCGCCGCCCATATACGCCGCCGCGCCGATAAGGCTGGAACCCGGCGGGCCGGGGATCTCCGTAAAAGCGCCGGCAGTATCCGTAAGGTAGTAGCTTTTGCTGTCCGTGGTGCTGATGAAAAGGGTGTCGCCCGCCCCGTGTATGGCGGAGAGGCCGCCTGATTCGGGAAGGGGCAGCTCGTCCCAGGCGCCGTTGTAGCGGTAGATTTTGTCCCCGCTTATGTCCGGGGAAGTGCCGATCCGGGCGTAGAGAAACCCTGTTGTGGCGGTAATGGCCTGCACCCGTGTGCCGGCGGGCTGTCCCGGCAGCGGCGTCCAGCGCTGGTTCTCGAAGACATGGATTCTCCCGTTGGACACATAGAGTCTGCCGTTGTAGTCAAGCACCTCCCCGGGACTCCCCGCTATGACGGGGTCCCTGGGTTTGGGCGTCACCTCTATGCGGTACAGGATGTCGCTCTGATCGCAGGAGAGGAGGAGCAGGGGGATCATGAGCGCCAGGATGTTACAGAAGGGAGTGATGACGGGGCGTTGCGGGGTGTCCCCGCTGGGGGGGGTGGCGGAGCGCCTCCGCCCCGCGGAGGCCGGAGCCAGGGGGGGGGCTCCCCCCCACAATAAGGTCTCGTATTCCATGAGGTATTCCTAAAAGTGATAGCGCGCCGAAAGGGTCAACTCCAGGAAGTTGGCGTAACGGTCACGTGCAGGTTGTCCCTTGGGCCATTGGGGGACGAACCACCAGCCGGTATTGACGCCGAAGGACCAGGAGCTGTTGAAGCGCCAAAATGCGGAAACCTCCGGTTTGAGGAAGAGGCCCAGGTAGTTGGTGGCCAGATGGGTCATGGGCGCCATGCCTATCATGAGGCTGAGGGGGAACTCGAAGGGGCCCAGGTAGAACTGGTAGCCTCCCCGTACCCCTATGGGGATGATGTAGAGCATGTTTTCCCCCAGGGTGGAGGCGAACATACCCTGTACCTCGCCGCCCAGAAACCAGTGGCCCGTAAAGAAGTAGAAGAAGCCCAGGGAGCCTGTGCCGCCAAGGTTGATGTTTCCCGTGTAGCCGCCGCCCCGTTCGTTGAGGAAAAGCGTCGGGAAGAGGACGCCCAGGCTCATGGAGAAGATTTTGTCCCCCCTGACATAGAGGCCCAGGTCCTCCTCTATCCAGTCGGGCTCCACGGGGATCTCTCCGGGGCTTTGCTCCTGGGCGGCCAGCAAGAAGGGGGCGGCCAGCAAGAGGAGGGCTGCGGGGAAGATGGCTTTCTTGGGGATGGACATTCATAACTCCAGGGGCGTTACCCCGTTTTGCCCGGACCCCGGCCTTGCTCAGCACGCCGTAAAGCCCGCGGCTTTGAAAATTTACCGCTACCGGGTATCAGTACAACAACCGCCCCTGCCGGTAGTTACCGTCAATTTACGGCGCCGCCGTTCTCAATGCTTAGATATTGCAACAAAACCGGATACTTGGTCAATAATTCGCCGTAGAGGGAAAGTTCCTCCAGCCGGACGCGGGTTTCCATGCGGCGTCCGGCCATTTCGCTGAGGGGCGCCGTGAGGAGGGCCCGCTGGAGGGCCAGGAAATCTTCGTAGAGCCCCCGGACGGAGCGGTAGAGGCTGAAATCCGGGTAGACGAGGGAACGGAAGCTTAGGCGGAGATCTTCCAGTTCGCCGTAGCGTCCGGCCAGTTCCTCCTCCAGGGCGGCGGCGGAACCTGTTCGGAATATCGTTTCCAGTAGGGCGGCATCGGGTCCGGCGGTATCCGCCGGGTCCGGGGCTTCCGGGGCGGACTCCGTCTGAGCGGACTCCGCCTCCGCCGCCGCATAGGCCGTGAGGCGCCCCCGGATCAGGGCGATTATTTCTTCGGCCAGCCGCTCCTCCAGCGCTTCCAGGCCCGCCTGATCCCGCAGCCCCTCTCCGGCGAGGAGGGAGGGAAGCGCCGATTCCCGGATCGTGAAGGAGAGGGCGCCGCTTATTTCGTAGGGGAAGTCCGTGTCCAGGGATGCAAAGGCGCGGTATATTTCGGCGGAGGGAAGATTCCCCGTCAGGTGAAAGGTCCGTTCCACGGGGTCAAGGGTGAAGACGCTGATCTCCACATTGGTGGGGATCAGTTTGTACCAGACCCAGCGAAACCTTCCCTCCCCGAGGGGTTCAGGGTCAACGCCGTGGGTCTTGGATCGCATGACGGCCACGGAGCCCAGGGGTACCTTGAGCTGGGCCCAGCCGGCCAGAAACAGAGCCGCCGCTCCGCCCAGAAGGAAGAGAAATAGAATCAGAAATCCCGCCGGTTTTTTCATCGCCCCTCTCCCCCAAACCCGGCAGCCTGTCGCAAAGGCAAAACTCCCGGTTGGAACAAGCCTGCCAATATGTTTTAGTATAGCGGTATGACCCGCGAAACTCAACCGGAAGGGCCGCCGGCGCTTTCACGCAGCCCCCGGCGGCTTCGAAGCCCCCTGATGCTTTTTCTCATGCGGCGGGCGGTAATCTTCTTCTTTCTCATGAGCCTGCTCACCGTTTTTCTGTACTTTGTGGGGGTTCTGCGCCGCTTTACCGAGTCGACCCAGCTCATGCTCCTCAACCTGGGGGCCTTTCTGGGGCTTTTTCTGGGGATCAGCGGGGTTCTGGGTATGGCGCTGGACCTGGTTTTTACCATCCAGAACCGCCGTTTCTACTCGAAAAGTAAATTTGCTTTTTCCGCCGCCGGCGGTCTCGCGGGCTTTCTCCTGGCGGCCTCAGCCGTCTTTATCCTGTCCCTGACCGGAGGTAACCTGCCGTGAAAAGACTCTACGCCCTGAGGGGGGCTTTCTTCTGCCGTAATGAGCCGGAAGATATTATTGAGCAGACGGCGGCGCTGTTCGATACGCTTTTGCGGGAAAATTCCCTGGCTGAAACGGACATTGTTTCCCTGCAATTTTCGGTAACCCCGGACCTGGACGCCCTGAACCCCTGCGCCGCCCTGCGCCGTTCCGGCAGGGGCGGGACTCTGGCCCTCTTTGCCCAGCAGGAGCCGGTGTTCGCTGAGAGCCACGGCGGGGCGATCCGGGCCCTGCTCCACTGCTACCTTGAGGAGGGAAGCGTTCCCGTTCACGTGTACCGGAACGGCGCCGAGGCGCTCAGACCGGATCGCGCCGGAAAGCCCTAGCAGACGGTTCCTAACAATTGTCGAAACCGGGGACCGGAAATTTCGGCATTATTATGAAAGCGCCCTATTTTACCCTTGTGAATTTTTCCCCTTCGGGCTATACTGCAACGGCAGATCGGCAATCACCGTTGCCTGCGGCGTACCCGTAACATTGCCGCAGCCGGGGGCCATCAAAAAAGTTTTGAGACGCTTCGAGGAGTTCTACCATCATGTCTATTCAGTTCGATCCTGACCGGGTAAGAAACCGCATCAAGGGGAGCCTTGAAAAATTACAGAAC
>JAISQV010000049.1 GCA_031273985.1 Spirochaetaceae bacterium
TCATGGAGGAAAGGCTCCTCCGGCGGCATTTGGCAACCATGGAAGACCGGGGCCTCAACATGATCGTGATTGACATGAAGGACGACTATGGCCGGCTCCGCTTTGTCCCGGAGAACCCGGAACTTGCCGAAAAGGGCCGGGTCTTCCGCCCCGTGGACATAGACGCCTTTCTGGCGGACATGAAACAGCGGGGCGTCTACACCGCCGCGCGCATCGTGGTGTTCAAGGACCCGGAACTTGCCCGGAAAGAAAACGGGCGCTACGCCCTCTGGGACCGGCGGCGCAACCGGCCCTGGCGGGGCTACTACGACGCCCGCCGCCTCCGGGGAGGGGAGCGGGAAGAGACGGCCCTGGAGACAGAAACATTCCCCGATGCGGACCCCGCCTACGAGATAGTCCGAACCTACTACGATGAACAGTGGGTGGACCCCTATTCGGAGGAGGTGTGGGAGTACACGGCCCTTCTCGCGGAAGAGTTGCACCGCCGGGGCTTTGACGAGATTCAGTTTGACTATATCCGTTTTCCCACGGACGGGCAGAACCTGGAGGATGCCCGGTACCGCTGGCAAGATTCCGGCATGGACATGGAGAGCGCCATGCTTTCCTTCCTGCGCCACGTCCGCTCCCGGCTGGACTGCCCCGTCTCGGTGGACATCTACGGCGCCAACGGCTGGTACCGCACCGGCGCGCGCACGGGGCAGGAGGTGGAGCTCATGGCGCCCTATGTGGACGTGATCTGCCCCATGTACTACCCCAGCCACTTTGAGCAGGATTTTCTTGCCCAGCCCCCGGCGGAGAACAGGCCCTACCGGATCTACTACCAGGGGGTTCAGCGCACCGCCCGTATTGCCCGGGGCCGGATCATCGTCCGCCCCTACGTGCAGGCTTTCTACCTGAACGTTGCCTACGACCGGCGCTACTACAACGAATCCTACGTGCTGCGGGAGGTCTGGGGCGTCCGGGACGCCGGGGACGGGGGTCTCACGTACTGGAACAACGCCGGGCGCTACGACGATGTACCCCCGCGGGACGGCGCCGCTCCCTAGCGCAGAGTCAGTAATGAAGCTACGGAAAAGCCTGGCCCAAAACCGTGCGCTTTTAGCGCACAGTCAATTAGTTTTGGGACAGGCTCCATACATAAAGAATTTTTAACTACTTTTCCGTTATGGAGCAGAGGAAAAGTAGAGGCGCAAGAATCATTTAGCCCAATCAAGGTACTAGAGTCTCAGGGCTTCCACCATGTAGCGTATGTCCTGGCCTGAGCCGGTTTGGGTGCGGGTCTCTATGACAAAGATCAGGCCGTTGTCCCCCGGCGCGGCAACTACCCGGCGAATCTGGTAGGAGATGATACGGCTGCGCCGCACCGAGGGGGTGCCGGCGCTGTAAGCCCGCCGCGCCCCGTTGGGGCCGGTCCTTTCCACTTCTATATGGAAGGAGGAGCGGAGGCTTTCCCCGGAACCCTCGGTGCGGGAAACGAGGGTGGCCTGGTAGGCGGCGCCCTTCTCGAAGTCCCTGAAGCTTATGGTTTCCCGTTCCACCCCGTCCAGTACGCCCACATAGAGGAGGCGGCCCCTGGTGAGGTAGTTTACCCGGTGCCGTTCCGCGAGGCCCGCGCCGCGGCCCAGAAGCCGGAGGAAGGCCCCCGAACCGTCCTGCCCGCTGGTAGCGGCGCTGTCGTGGAGGTAGGAGAGCCTGCCGCCCTCGGTGAAGTTGTTCCGGGGCACGTCCACGGCGAAGAGTTCCGCCCAGGGCTTGAGGTTCCCGCCCAGGATTCCGTACTGGCCGAACATATACACCGAACCGTCCGGGGAAAAGCCCAGGTCCACGAAGGTCGCGGTATCCCCCGCGCTGAGGTTCCCCAGCGCAAGTACCAGCCAGATGAGGGAAAGGACGGCGCTTTTTTTCTTCACCATAGGGCAGCTCCTCGCTTGCGGGTCATCATGATTCCGGGCTCCCGGATTCCCTACTAGTATCGGAATGATGATTCCGCGCCTTGAGTGCCCCGGAAGCCGGGGCGGTTTCCTGCCCTGGGGCGGCCTTGAGGGGGAGGGCAAACATGACGTATGCTGGGAACATGACCATTTCGAGCCGCAACAACTGTTTCAGGGCCGAAATCCTGGTGAGCGCCGCCCTTCTGATTACGACGGGGGTCGCCGCGGTTCGGGTCCTTTCCCACTACCCCTCCCTCGTTGCCCGGGCCGGCGGGCGGCCCCCCGGCCCCTTCCAGGCGCTGGCGGCTCATTTTTTGGGGCCCTTCCCCTGGGCGCCCCTGATCTCCATGATGGGAAGCATCCTCTTTGCGCTGATCAGCCTGATCCTGATCCTGTACTACTTTGAGAAGACCCCGGCCCCGGAGATGCTCTTTGTCAGTTTTTTTGTCTTTTCCCTGGCCTTTGAAGCGGGCCGGATCATGCTTCCCCTGATCGCTGCCTGGAACCTGCCGGGCGTTTTCGGCGTCATGGCCCAGCGGGTACTGCTCTTTGGCCGCTACGCCGGTATCTTCTCGCTGTTTGTCGCGGGCCTCTGCGCATCGGGGCTGGAAATGCAGCGGCAGGTGAACATCATCCTGATCATCATTTTGGCGGGCCTCGTCATAGCCCTGGGCGTACCCCTGGACAGCCTCGCGTGGGATACCAGCCTTTGCCTGGTCACGGGTTACGGCCTCATGTTCCTCCTGGTGGAGGCCGGCGTCGCCCTGATTGGCGCGCTGAGTTTCTTTGTCTCCGCCCACACCCGGGGTTCCCGGAAGTACGCCGGCGCGGGCGCCGGGGCCTTCCTGGCCTTTCTGGGCTGGGGGACCTTCCTCCGCTCCGACACCTGGCCGGCGCTGGCCCTCGGCCTGATCCTCCTTGCCCTGGGCACCTGGCTCGTCTGCGGCCAGCTCCACCGGGTGTACCTCTGGCTCTAGCGCCTTGATTTATCCAAAAGCGAAGAAGTAAAGGGAGGGGGCCGAGCCCCCTACGCTCCAGCCTCCTCGGGCCTGCGGCCCTGCGGGGTCTTCCGCTACCCCCGTGCGGGGGCTCTGCCCCCGCAAAGCCCCCGCCTCTCCCAAGCTGAAGCCGCCGTGCGGCTTCAGCCGCAAAGCCCCCGGTAATTTTTTAAGGCGTCCTGTCATGTTAAACTTAGAATTCCTGGTTCTCCCTTACCGTCCCCTTGACCTTTTTTGCGTTCCCTGTTATTCTGGACCTTCCCCGTTTTGCGGGGCGATACTGCCGTCTGTTCACGGCGCCATAGGGAGTTTTTTTCATGCCTACCATAAACCAGTTGGTTCGGTTCGGACGGCAGCAGGCTGCCTCCAAAACGAAGTCGCCGGCGCTCCAGTCCTGCCCTCAAAAGCGGGGCGTTTGTACCCGTGTTATGACGGT
>JAISQV010000057.1 GCA_031273985.1 Spirochaetaceae bacterium
ATTTTCGCAGATTTTTACGGATTAAGAAGGTTTTGGAACGAAAATCCGTGTAATCCGTATACTCCGTGTAAATCCGCGGACTGTCTTGGTTTTCTCCCCGCTTAACTTGTTGACCGTGCTTAGCTTACCCCCCTTAGTCAGGAATTCTAAGGTTTTGCCGGCAATTTTTTAAGGCGTCCTGCCAAGTTAAACTTAGAATTCCTGCGGGCTCAAACCGCTTCGTAGCCGGCCCTGATGGCCTCCGCATTCATGGGCACAAAACCCAGCTTGTCGGGGGCAAAAAATTTACTAAGAATCCCCGTAATATCCGTTATGCTCAGCGCCCCGGTAAGGCGGGCCATCGCCCCCAGGGCCACCATGTTGGCCACCCGGCCGGCGCCTATACGCTCCGCCATGCCCTGCGCGTCCACAAAAACCGCCCGCAGGTCCCCCCGCCGGGGCGCTGCCCGGACCAGCCCGGAGTTGATCAGCAGCAGCCCCCCCGGTTTGAGTATATCCTCACAGAGGGGGAGGGAATCATCGTTCATCACCAGCGCCGAATCCGCCCTGGTTACCAGGGGGCTGGCTATTTCCCCGTCGGAGACAATCACCGAGGCCCGCGCTATGCCGCCGCGCTTTTCCGCGCCGTAAAAAGGAAAAAAGGTCACATTTTTCCCCTCCTCCATGGCGCAATACACCCATATCTGCCCCAGGGAGACGATGCCCTGACCGCCGAAACCGGCAAAAAAGGATCTTTCCGTCATACCGGGCCCTCCAGGGTGTTCTTGATCTCTCCCAGGGGAAAGACGGGAAGCATCTCCCGCTCCAGCCAGTCCGCCGCCTCCGCGGGCTCCATGCCCCAGTTGGTGGGGCAGGGGGAGAGAATCTCCACCATGGTGAATCCCTCGCCCCGCATCTGGGCTTCCAGCGCCTTTTTCACGTAGCCCCGGGTCTTCCGCACGGCGGCGGCGGTCGTTACGGAACCCCGGGCCAGGTAACGGGTCCCTTCCAGCCCCGCGAGCAGCTCCGCCACCCGTATGGGGTAACCAGCTTCCGCCGGGTCCCGCCCCCGGGGCGCGGTAGCCGCCTTCTGCCCCACCAGCGTCGTCGGGGCCATCTGTCCGCCGGTCATGCCGTAGATCGCGTTATTGACAAAGATCGTCGTAAACTTTTCCCCCCGGTTGGCCGCGTGGATCATCTCCGCCGTGCCTATGGCGGCCATATCCCCGTCACCCTGGTAGCAGATCACCAGATGATCCGGCAGAACCCGCTTGATCCCCGTGGCCGCAGCCGGGGTGCGCCCGTGGGGGGGCTGCACCGTATCGGTGTCAAAGTACAGATCCGCCCAAATGGCGCAGCCCACGGGGTTGGTGATAATGGTCCGTTCCCGCAGCCCCATCTCATCCACCAGCTCGGTGATGATCCGGTGAATAACCCCGTGGCCGCAGCCGGCGCAGTATTTGGTAGCCACCTTGTAGAGGCTGGCCGGGTGCCCCCTCAGCAATACTTCATTCACGATTCAGCCCCCTTCCGCAGCATACGCCGGATTTCCGCAAAAACCTCTTCCTCCGTGGGGACCACGCCCCCGGAATGACCGAGAAGGCGCAATCCCGGACCCGCCCCCCGGCCCGCGTCAAAGAGGGCGAGCTTCACATCCTCCACCAACTGGCCCTGGCTCATCTCCACGGTCAGGACGGGCCTCCCCCCGGCGGCCAGCCTCCCCAGCGCCTTGCCGGGAAAGGGCCACAGGGTGACAGGCCGGAAAATGCCCGCCCGGATACCCTCCTCCAGGGCCAATTGCCGGGCCCCCAGGGCCACCCGGGCGCAGGTGCCGTAGGCCACGACGATCACATCGGCGTCCTCGCAGCCCAGGGCCTCAAAGCGGGTCTCCCTTTCCTTCACCAGCTCGTAGCGGGCAAAGCGGGCCCTGTTCCTGGCCTCAAGCTCCTCCGGCACGAGGAATATGGACGTGATATGCCGGGAGGGGCGGTTATCCCGGTGCCCCACGGCCCAGTCCCGGGAGGGAACAGCGCCGGGGCTCCCCGCCGGGGCCGCCGGGTCCACCGGATCGGGAAGCCTCACCCCCTCCATCATCTGGCCTATGATCCCGTCGGCCTGAAGAATGGCGGGCATACGGTAACGGTCGGAAAGCTCGAAGGCCAGCGCCGTCAGGTCCGCGCACTCCTGAACGCTCTGGGGGGCCAGCACGATACAGCGGTAATCCCCGTGGCCGCCCCCCCGGGTAGATTGGAAGTAGTCGCTCTGGGCGGGGGAGATGGAGCCCAGCCCCGGCCCGCCCCGCACCACATTCACCAGCACCAGGGGAATGTCCGCCCCCGCCGCGTAGGAGATACCCTCCTGCTTGAGACTGACACCGGGGCTGGAAGAGCTGGTCATGGCCCGGACCCCAGCGCAGGAGGCCCCGTAGACCATGTTGATGGCGGCAACCTCGCTCTCGGCCTGAATAAAAACGCCCCCCCGGTCCATGAGATGCCGCGCCATATAGGCGATAATCTCATTCTGCGGGGTAATGGGATACCCGAAATAGGCCCGGCAGCCCGCCCTTATGGCCGCCTCGGCAATGGCCTCGTTGCCCTTCATTAAAACCTGTTCGCCTCTCATCCCTGTTCCTCCGCGAAAACCCTGATGGCAAGGTCCGGGCAGACCTCGTAGCAACCGGCGCAGACCACGCAGCGCTCCGGGCGGGCAAAAACCGCGGGCACGCTGCCCGTCGAGTTCGGCGCGGCGCCGGCTTCAAGCGCGTCCGCGGGGCACGCCCGCACACACAGATAACAGCCCTTGCAGAGTTCCTGATCTATCTCTATCCTGCCCTTCCTGGCCATGAAACCTCCCCCACAGACCCGTTTTACGGGCCCCCTCCACTTTATTATACGCAAGACAAAATTTTTTTCGAGGGGGGGACGGGCCGGCGCATATAAACTGAATGAACCCCGGAAATACCTCGAAGGCGCTCAATTTTTGAAGAAAAATAACCGCTTTTCCGCTGTGAGTTAAGGAAAAGTAAAGGCGCACGAAGGAAGACAAGGAAAGCGCCATCTCCGGGGCAATAACTAACCGCCCCAGAAGACTAAACTTGACTCACAAATACGAATGAAGATTTATAACCACGAAGATACACAAAGAACACAAAGGAAGGAACTCCACTCCAAACTTCAAACAAAAACTTTCGTGTTCCTTCGTGTCCTTTGTGCGCCTTGGTGGTTAAAATTCTTTAGCGTTCTGTAATTTCGAGGTGTTTGGAAATTTTATTTTGCCCTGCGCCCGCAACGCTGTACGCCGCCGGGGTTATTTTGTAAAAATGGCGCTTCCGCAGACATCGTTTAACGGCACGTAGGGCACATTAAATTCGCGGGAGAATCTCTGCACCGCGTCCCGGGCGCCGTACATTTTGCCGTTGTAATCGTGCACAAAAATATAGCCGCCCTTTTCCAGCCTCGGATAAAAAAAGAGAAGCCCCCGGTAGATGGGTTCGAATAAATCCGCGTCGATGGATACAAAGGCAAAGCGTTCATCAATATCTTCCGCCGTTTCAGGGAACCATCCTTTTTTCACGACACAGTTGCTGCGGTATTTCATCTTCTTCAGCACCAATTATATGCTGGCATTGGTAAAATCGCCCTTTTGCGTCATGGACTTTGACATATATCCCTTTCCGGTCTCTATGCTTACATCGCGCTCATCGAAACCGTCAAAGGTGTCGAATAAAAATAATTTCCTGTCGGGAAAATGAATATTGTTTCTTTTCGCAAAATCCCCTTTATACACGCCCAGTTCCGCCACGCAGCCCGGCACTTCCCTCCGGTATATCTCGGCTATGACCAGCTTGAGCACCTCATGGCGGACAATATCATTGGCGGTAAATATGCGGATAAGCCAGCTAATGAAGATTTCCCTAAGAACCCGTATGACCGCACTCATTCCCTCCACGCTTCCCTTTTGTTTTGATCTTCCGCACCGCAGTCTCCGCCACTCATCATAGATCATACCCCCGGCCTGTTTATGGGTCATACTAAACCATTTCGTTGCTTTTGTCAATAGTTTTTTACATGATTTTTTACATGATTTGATCATTTTCTGATTCGGATTTAGGGCGCATCCCCGGTGCTTCGCACCGGGGACCGGGCTATCGCTCCAATCTTTTTTTGCTGCGCAAAAAAAGGATTTCCGCTCTATCCCTTGCGCGTGCTGAAAACCGCAAGGCGGTTTTCAGCTTGGGAGTTTGCGCGGAGCGCAAACTCCGGGGAGAGAGGACGGGGCGTTGCGGGGTGTCCCCGCTGTGGGGGTAGCGCAAGACGCCGCCGGCGGCTGGAGCGTAGGGGGCTCGGCCCCCTCCTCATTCCTCACTTATCCCTCCTCACTTGACAGGGGCCGGGTAAAGCCTGAAGGTGGAAGTATGCGTTTTGACGCCCTGTACTTTTCCTACCCCGCCGCCGTTGAACCGGTGCTGGAAGGCCTCTCCGTGGAGTTTAAACCCGGCTGGACCGGCATAACCGGCGACAACGGCGCGGGCAAGACCACCCTGCTGCTCCTGGCCGCGGGCCTTCTGGAAGCTTCCAGGGGGAGCGTCTCCGGGGCCGGCGGGATTTACTGTGCCCAGCGCACCGATGACCCGCCGGAATTCCTCGCGGACTTCTTTGACGACCGGGAGGCGGGGCGGCTCAGGGCGCGGCTGGGCCTGGAAGCGGACTGGCCCTACCGCTGGGATACGCTCAGCCACGGGGAGCGGAAGCGGCTGCAACTGGGGGCGGCCCTCTGGCGGCGGCCTGAGATTCTCGCGCTGGACGAGCCCACGAATCACCTGGACGGGGAGGCCCGGCGGCTTGTCAGCGCCGCCCTGGAGGATTACTCCGGTACGGGCCTCCTCGTGAGCCACGACCGGGCCCTTCTGGACGGCCTCTGCCGGGAGTGCCTCTTTATCCGGCAGGGAAGGGCCCTCCTGCGGCCCGGCGGCATAAGCCGGGGGCTCGCCGAGGAGGAGCGGGAAACCCTGGAGGCCCGCCGGGTGAGAAAGCAGCTCTTCACCGAGCGGGACCGGCTGGCGGCGGAGGCGGACAAGCGCCGGCGCAAGGTAGAGGGCTCCAAAAACCGGCTTTCCAAGAGCCGGGCGGGGCCCAGGGACAACGACCTTAAGGGCAAGATAGACCTGGCGCGGCTCTCCGGCAAGGACAGGACCGGGGCGGACAGTTACCGGCGCATGGAGAACCGCCTGGAAAGGCTGGAACAACACATCAAAAACAGCGCCGCCCCGGCCCGGCGTAAGGAGGGGATCACCCTGGAGACCGCTGCGGCCAGGATGGACCGGCTCTGCGCCCTGGCCCCCGGAACCATTCCCCTGGGCGGGGGCCGCCTCCTCACCGTGCCGGAACTGGTGATCCGCCCCGGCGACCGGATAGCCCTGACGGGGCCCAACGGCGCGGGGAAATCGACGCTGGTACGCTTTCTGCGGGAGCGGGCAGCGCCTCGGGCGGCGGTGCTGTACCTGGCCCAGGAGGTGAGCGCCGAAGAGAGCCGCGCCCTGCTGGAGGCGGTGGCTGGGGAAAGCGAGGAGAACCGGGGCGCCATTCTGGCCCGCTTTTCCCGGCTCGGCTCGGACCCGCGTATGCTGCTCCAGTCGAGGCTTCCCAGCCCCGGCGAGGTACGGAAGCTCCTCATCGCCTGGGGGGTCTTCAGTAATCCCGCGCTGATCATCATGGATGAGCCGACGAACCATCTGGACCTTACCTCGATCCGGCTGCTGGAAGATACGCTGAAGGAGGTTTCCTGCGCCCTGCTTCTGGTGAGTCACGACGAGGTCTTTCTCTCCGCCCTGACAACG